>CAZKIZ010000478.1:0-2365 GCA_964552935.1 uncultured Rhodohalobacter sp.
AGCTTTTTGTCTTTCATTATGACTGACAAACAGTTAAAAGCGGCCAATTCGTTTGAACCTGAGTTCGATTAATTTGGAAATTAATTTATTGATAGAAGTTAAATAATGGACTGTCCCCCTTTCCCCTGCGGGGTAAGGGGGACTTTCTATAACCATAAATATTTAGAATCAAACAGAGGTATTTACGGTTTTATAAGAAGTTTTTTCAAAAAAGACTTGAAAAAGGGGTGAAAAAACATCAACATAGAAGCGCTTTTGGCACCCACTCAGAAATGAATCAATTAATTTAAACGGAAGAGTATTATGTGGCTCAACATCAAATCATTCGATGAATACAAAGATATTTATAAGCAGAGCGAAGCGGATCGCCTGAAATTTTGGGAACACGAAGCGGGCACGTTCTACTGGAGAAAAAGCTGGGATAAAGTTCATTCCGGAGGGTTCGAAAAAGGTGATATTAAATGGTTTGAAGGCGGAAAACTGAACATTACTGAAAATGCGCTGGATCGGCATCTGAATACGATTGGAAATAAAACCGCATTTATTTTTGAGCCGAACCACCCGGATAGTTTTCGGCGAACCATCACCTATCGTCAGCTTCACGAAGATGTGTGCCGGTTTGCAAATGTTCTGGAGAGTAAAGGCGTAGAGAAAGGAGATCGTGTCTGTATTTATATGGCCATGACTCCCGAGCTTATTATTGCCTCACTTGCATGCGCAAGAATCGGGGCGGTTCACTCCATTGTATTTGCCGGATTTTCGGCCCAGGCACTTGCCGAACGCATCAACGATTGTGATGCAAAAATGCTGATTACCAACGACGGACTTCGCCGCGGAGATAAGCATGTGCCGCTGAAAGATATTTCTGATGAAGCCCTTGAAAGCTGCCCGAATGTAAAAAGTGTGATCGTTTGCCAGCGTACCAACCGCGATATCGACTGGGTTGATGGGCGCGACGAATGGTGGCATATGCTGATTCGGAACGCATCAAAAAAGCACACCGCTGTTGAGATGGACGCCGAAGATCCTCTCTTTATTCTGTATACGTCGGGATCAACCGGAAAGCCAAAAGGCGTTTTACATACCTGTGGCGGATACATGGTATACACGAGCTATACGTTCAGAAATGTGTTCCAGGTGGAAGAGGAGGACGTTTACTGGTGTACGGCTGATGCCGGCTGGATTACCGGACACTCCTATATTATGTATGGTCCGCTGTTTAACGGGGCCACCGGCATTATTTTTGAGGGAACACCCACCTATCCTGATGCCGGCCGTTTATGGGAAGTTGTTGAAAAATATAAGGTGACGCACTTTTACACGGCACCTACAGCTATTCGTGCTCTCATGAGCTACGACATAGATTATGTGAAAAAATACGATCTGAGCTCCCTGAAAGTACTCGGGAGCGTGGGCGAGCCGATCAATGAGGAGGCTTGGAACTGGTATAATGACCATATTGGCGGCGGTAACTGCCCGATTGTAGACACCTGGTGGCAGACCGAAACCGGCGGTATTATGATTTCACCTCTCGCGGGAATAACTCCGACAAAACCCGGTTTTGCCACACTTCCGCTGCCCGGAATCAGCCCGGTTCTGATGGACGAAGAAGGCAAGGAGATCAAAGGCAACGGGGTGAACGGTAATCTCTGTATTAAGCATCCGTGGCCGGGAATAGCCCGGACGGTTTGGGGTGATCATGAACGGTACATCAAAACGTATATGAGCGCTTACAAAGGGTACTATTTTACGGGTGACGGCTGCCGGCGCGATGATGATGGGTATTACAGAATCACCGGCCGGGTTGACGATGTGCTGAATGTTTCCGGCCACAGGCTGGGAACTGCCGAGATAGAAAACGCCATCGACGAGCACAAAAATGTTGTGGAGTCGGCTATTGTGGGGTATCCGCACGATGTGAAGGGACAGGGCGTATTTGCATTCATGATATGTGAAAAAGACCCTGATAACCCCGAAGCGTTCAAAAAAGAGATCCACGATCTTGTAACGAAGATTATCGGCCCGATTGCAAAACCGGATAAAATTCAGATCGTTGCCGGACTTCCAAAAACAAGATCAGGAAAGATTATGCGGCGAATATTGAGGAAAATAGCTGCTAAAGATCTTGATAATCTCGGCGATGTTTCCACACTACTCGATCCGTCCGTTGTGGACGATATTAAAGATGGAACCGCCTATTAACAGACCTGTTCAACTTTATGGCAGCGATAAAAAGCCGGCTTTCTTCAGAGCCGGCTTTTTTGGTTTGATGCTATCCCGCAATCATCTTTTGCACAACGCAAAACCTGTAGCTCAATTTTGGGCTGTTATCCATTTTCTATTCGTACTCTATTTTTAGAGCTTT
>CAZKIZ010000479.1:0-2345 GCA_964552935.1 uncultured Rhodohalobacter sp.
TCGCATTCCCTGTCCGCCAAGAACGTAACTAGGACGAATCAAGACCGGGTAGCCGATGCGGTCGGCAATTTCAAGCGCATCTTCTGCATTGCGCGCAGTTCCGTATGCGGGAAAGGGGATATCGAGCCGCTTCAGAAATTGTGAAAACTCACCGCGGTCTTCTGCAAAATCGATCATCTCAAATTCGGTTCCGAAGATATGGATCCCTTCCTCAACAAAACGTTTCCCAAGCTTAAGGGCGGTCTGGCCGCCTACCTGCAGAATGACGCCCTCCGGTTTTTCATGCTCGTAAATATCGAGTACACGCTCCCAGAATACCGGCTCAAAGTAAAGCTTATCGGCAATATCGAAATCGGTGGAAACTGTTTCGGGATTACAGTTTACCATGATCGCCTCGTACCCCATCTCCTGGGCGGCCAGCACGGCGTGCACACAGGAGTAATCAAACTCAATTCCCTGGCCGATCCGGTTCGGACCACTGCCCAGAATCATCACTTTTTTCCGGTCGGAAACCTCGCTCTCATTTTCGAACTCGTAGCTGGAGTAGTAGTAGGGAGTCTTAGCCGGAAATTCAGCCGCGCAGGTATCAACCAGCTTGAACGACGGTTTCAAATTGAGCTCATGACGCTTTTTACGGACATCATTTTCCGATACTTTCTCACCGCTCTTACTCAGCAGCCAGGCGATCTGCACATCGGAAAAGCCCGCCTGTTTCAGGTCGAAGAGATCTTCGCGGGAGATGGTGCCCAGAGACTGGCCTTCGGTCCTGTTTTCTAGCGTTACCATAAAACGAATCTGCTGTAGAAACCAGGGATCTACCTTGGTGATGTCGGCAATCTCTTCAACGGAGGTGCCTTTTTTGAAGGCGTTCCGAATCTGCATGGTGCGATCCCAGTAGGGTTTCAGCAGACGTTCACGGATCTCTTTTCGGTCAGGATCGGCATAGCCGTCGGCTCCAAGGCCCGAGCGGCCCACTTCGAGCGACTGCCACGCTTTGTTCAGCGCTTCGGGGAAGTTACGTCCGATCGCCATCACTTCACCCACCGCCTTCATCTGGGTTGAAAGCTCTTCGTCTACGGCAGAAAATTTATCGAAATTAAATCGGGGTATTTTCACAACCACGTAATCGATCGACGGTTCAAAACAGGCGGATGAAACCTGAGTGATAGGGTTTGGAAGCTCATCCAGGGAGTATCCCACCGCAAGCTTGGTTGCAATTTTGGCGATCGGGTAGCCCGTGGCTTTTGATGCAAGGGCGGATGACCGGCTCACTCTCGGGTTGATCTCAATGGCCACGAGCCTGTCGCTGCCGGGTTCCATAGCGAACTGTACGTTGCAGCCTCCGGCAAAATCACCGATGGAGCGCATCATTCTGATCGCCGCATCCCTCATGGTTTGATACTGCTTGTCGGTAAGGGTTTGCGTCGGGGCAACGGTAATGGAATCTCCGGTGTGAACGCCCATCGGGTCTACATTTTCGATGGAGCAGATGATGACTACGTTGTCGTTTTTATCGCGCAGCAGCTCCAGCTCAAACTCTTTCCAGCCAAAGATGCTCTCTTCAATCAGCACCTGGTGAACCGGACTGAGTTCCAGGCCGCGCAAAATTTTTCGTTCAAATTGATCCTCACTCCATACAATACCGCCGCCTGATCCGCCAAGTGTAAACGAGGGCCGGATGACGATCGGAAGACCGCCAAGCTCTTCAACGATCTCTTTGGCATCGAGCAGAGAGTTAGCCGTGCGGCTTTTACACTGATCAATCCCGATTTTATCCATCAGATCTTTAAACAGCTGTCGGTCTTCGGTAATCTCAACGGCGTCCATATTCACACCAATAATTTTGATGCCGTTGCTTTCCCAGAATTTTTCGTTTTGAAGATCACGGGCGAGATTCAGCGCCGTTTGACCGCCCATCGTTGGAAGCACGGCGTCTGGTTTCTCAATCTCCACAATCTCTTTGATCGATTCTGTTGTAAGCGGCTTCAGGTAGATCGAGTCGGCCATCATCGGGTCGGTCATGATGGTGGCTGGATTTGAGTTTATCAGAACCACCTCGTACCCCTCTTCTTTGAGCGAGCGGCACGCCTGTGTTCCGGAGTAATCAAATTCACAGGCCTGACCAATCACAATTGGACCGGACCCTATGATTAAAATCTTACTAATATCTTCGCGACGTGGCATCTGTTGAGTTGTTAGTTTTGAATGTTGAGTAAATCTCCCCGCAAGAATTTGGCGAGGGAAGGAGTGTTGGGTATGTTTGAGATTTTCTTATTAGCCGGTACCCTGCGCCTTGCGCCCTGAACCTTGGACCTTGTCACCTGCACCTTGCACCTTGCTACCTG
>CAZKIZ010000480.1:0-2324 GCA_964552935.1 uncultured Rhodohalobacter sp.
CAGTCAGCGTTGAGTATTAGATTTTTGAGGATTGTGTCACTAGAAAAGCCCCTGCTGTTAAACAGGGGCTCATTTTTAAACCATTAAATGTTTAAGAGTAAGGATTCTGCCAGTTTCAGCACTACCGGTCTTACTGACCCACCCCCGTTCCATTCTCCCTAAAAGGGATCCCTTTTGGGCTATCGTGCCCTGACGGGACTTGATATGGAAGGGAGCTTCGAAATAGAATTAGTTGCCTTAAAAGCTTAACTGAGTCGGATTTCGTCATTGTATTTTCTCACGGCCTCTCAAGAGGGGATTGATTGTAAATGCAAGAAGTTTATTATATTACTGACATGCCTTTAATCAGAGAAAATATCAACCCGGCACTGCTAACGTTCTCTCGTGAACGGATGGGGTATGATATACCCGTGATTGCACGAAAAGTGTCGGTAAATGAAGAACGGTGGCTGAAGTGGGAACAGGGAGAAGAAAAGCCAACAACGAACCAGTTGATTAAGTTGGCAGATAAGCTGGACCGCACACCTGCATTTTTCTATCTCGAAAACGTGCCTGATGAGGAAGAACCACTATCCGAGTTCAGGACGCTTAATAACCTGCCTCTGGAGTCCGCATCACCCAAACTAATTGCAGCAATTCGGGAAGCGCGAAGAAACCGGGAAGAGCTTTTTCGTCTCTATGCTGAGATGAATCTAACACCAAAAACGATACCGGAATATGCTGTAACCGGCCAAGCTATCACTGATATTGCAAATGGGACCCGCGAATGGCTGGGATTAACATTTGATATTCAATCCTCATGGACGAGTACATCAAATGCACTTACAAACTGGAAGACTCTGCTGGAAGATCAGGACGTCTATGTATTGCAATATCCTTCTGTAGAAGTAGAGGAGAGCCGCGGTTTTGCGATAGCTGAAGATCAGTTTCCGGTGATCGGTATTAATTCCAGGGATTCGTACAATGCAAGAATATTTACACTCATCCATGAGCTGGCTCATCTCCTGTTTCGTAACTCGGTTCTGATCAATGATTCATTGACCAATTACTTTGGTAACAGCCGTACTCTTGAACAAAAGTGCAATCGTCTGGCCGCCGAAATACTTGTGCCGGGTGAAGATGCAGCAAGAGAATTTAACAGAAGTGAGTTATCCTTTCGTGAGATCAAACGTATCAGTAATAGATTCCGGGTTTCCGGCTATGTGATGCTGATCCGGCTGCGAAATCTGGACCTGATTACTCAGGATGAATATAACTGGCTGGAACCGGAGTTTTCCTTTTACAATCAAAACAGCGGTGGTGGTGATGGCGGCGATCCCTACTACAACCGGATTGTCCAAAAGGGGCGCCTCTACCTGAAAGCTGCGTTTCAGTCTTACTTCAACGGACAGATCACGATTGCTGAACTGGCGAATCTTACGGGCTGGAAAGTGCCAAACCTGAATGAACTTGCCGCGAAAACCTTCGGCTGGACTGAGGAGGGGCAGTACGTTTGAGATATTCCCTCGATTCAGATGCGATTATCAACGCCTGGAGAGATTACCCGATTCTGAACTTTCCCAATATTTGGGAATGGATTGAAAAACTGGGCAGAAACCAAATCGGTGGAATGTCTGAAGTTGTATTTCAGGAACTGGAAAAGGGTGGTGATGAGTGTTATGAGTGGTTTAAGGAGCGGAAGGAGTTGTTTGTCCAACCCAACAGTGAGGATATTCAAAACGAAGTCAGACGCCTGGTAAATACTTATAATAATTTCGGGATCATCACAGGTAAAAATGAAGGTGATCCTTATGTAATCGCTCTCGCAAAAGTTAAAGGGGCGGTTGTGGTTACCAATGAATCTCCCTCAAATAACATGAACGGCCCCAAAATACCGGATGTGTGCAGAGAGGAAGGTATTCAGATCATCAAATTCGTTCAGGTGATCATCAGAGAGGGCGTTGTATTTGGGTAATCAGCGTTCATCACCTGTATAATCACTTTCGTATTTACCGGCTTTTGTTACTTCATCAAACAACTCATCCATTGTTTGTCTGCGGCCGGTATCTCTCTTTTCCGCATATTCTTTAAGATCCCTGAAATAAACACGGCGATGACTTCCCACTTTGTGATAGGGTATTTCTCCATTTTCAAGAAGATCGACGAGGTGTTGACGTGATACACCCAGGAAATTGGCGGCTGCCTGAGTTGTAAACGTCTCGTCCTCCGGCATCATAATGACGGCTCGTCCCTGCTTCATCTGCTCAACTATGTGAATAAGCATCTTGTACAGAGGTTCAGGTAGTTCTGTGCGATGACCTTCAGAATCAATAAGTGCCGGCTTT
>CAZKIZ010000481.1:0-2302 GCA_964552935.1 uncultured Rhodohalobacter sp.
GCCTCATCAATCGATTGATCGCCCGAGATCAGGTCAAATGACTTGTGAAATGTGTTCTCATTTTCGAAAGATGCTGCAATAACCGACGCCACATCTTCCCGTGGTATCTCACCGCTGTCAAGGTCACCCGCCTGCACTTTCCCTGTGCCGGAATCATCTGTCAGGCGGCCCGGTTTGATGATCGTATAGTTCAGGCCGCTGTTTAGCAGTGCTTCATCTGCTTCAGCTTTTGCCTGCTGGTAGACCTGGAAAACCTCATTTCCCCTCGGGGTCTCAAGGCCCATTGCGCTGATCATTATGTATCTTTGAATACCATTTTTGGCGCACGCACGCATCAGCTTGATTGCGCCGTCGCGGTCTACCGTCCACTTCCTCTCCTTACCGCTGCCCGGTCCCGCACCTGCGGCAAAAACCACCGCGTCAACATTACCAACAGCTTCCGAAATATCGATCTCCTTCTCAATATCACAAAGAACGGGCGTTACTCCGATCTCTTTCATCTCACTCTTCTGTTCTTCCTTTCTGATAATACCGCGAACGGTGTGCCCTTTTTCGATCAGTTTAGGATGCAAATGACGTGCGATATTTCCGCTGGCACCAACAATCGTAATTTCCATAATTTTAATGTTTGAGTTAATCGATATGAATACTTCGTTTACATAACATAAAAAAGGATTCACTCATATGATTCCAATACCTTTTATATAAGTCACAGATAAAACCATTGTGAAAAAAACATAGAGATGTATAAGGCTTTGAAATACCCATCTGTCGGCTGCCTGTCCCTTTGGGAGTTTTGTTCCGAAGGAATCCCGTTGGGGCCGGCTGATGGGTGTCCTTACCCCGTCAGCCCGCAGAAACAGCGTGCAGACGGGCAGCAATGCAAAGCCCTCATACACATACATGTAATCAACAGGTGGTTAATTTGCGGCATACTATATCATCTGCGCCACTCTGCAAAAACCCAAACGCGACAAGTTCAAAATTCAGAGTAATTCATACCAAAATATTCTTTTGGCCAGACATGATACCGTGACAGGCACCATCATTTCACCTCTCACTTTTCACTTTTCCCCTTCATCATCTTAAAAATAGATTTCAGCTTCTGCCGGTCCATCATGCCATCAATAAAGTTAAACTGACCGGCCGACAGTTTTTCTCCCCCGTCAATTGTTACAGATTCTCCGGTAATATACGGAGCCAGATCACTCATCAGGAAGGTTGCCAGGTTAGCCAGCTCCTGATGCTCACCATATCGTCCGGCGGGGATTTTATCGAGATATTGCTCCTCGAACTTCTTATCGGGAAACAGCCGGGTCCACGCACCTTCAGTCGGGAACGGGCCGGGGGCAATGGCGTTCACCCGAATCCCGTACTCTGCCCACTCAAACGCCAGGGAGCGGGTCATCGCCAAAACTCCCGCTTTAGAACAGGCCGATGGCAGCACAAACGCCGATCCGGCATCCTCCGCATAGGTTGTAACAATATTCAGAATAGATCCTTTCTGCCCTTCATTAATCAGGTGATTTCCAAAATGGTGCGTGCAGTTAAACGTACCGTGAAGCACAATATCCACAATTGCCTTAAATCCGCCGGGTGATAAATCCTCGGACGCACTCAGAAAATTACCGGCCGCATTATTCACCAGTCCGGTAATTTTGCCAAGATCTCTGATGATCTCACCGATCATCCCGCCCACCGCCTCAAAATCTCTGACATCGGTCACGTAGTACCGAACCTCCCCTCCATGTTCTTTCAGCTCCTCGACGGCATTCTGAAGCTTCCCTTCTGTGCGTCCGCATATCGCAATATCAGCGCCAAGCTCAGCAAATTTAGAAGCCATGGATAAGCCCAGCCCGCTCCCGCCGCCGGTGATAAGAATTGTTTCGTTTTTTAGTGTGTCTTCTTTGAACATGGTGCGTGGATTAAAAATGTAAAGATGGATCGATAAATCTCCCCTCCTTCTCAAGGAGGGGATTAAGGGGTGGTTTAATCAGAATTCTTTTTCAGCTTCTTATTCAATTCATGGGCACGTGCTTTAAACATGTCTTCTAGATATATCACGATACTTTCATAATCATCTGAAAGGTCACTATTTTTCAATCTAACCAGTTTAATATTTTCTTGAGCCAGTCTCTGATTTTTTCTTGCGTCTAAGTCCATTTTATTCTTGAAATAATGCACATCTCCATCAACTTCAATTGCCAGCTTTAATTCCGGACAGTAAAAATCTATGATACAGTTATCAATTCCGTACTGTCTGCGGACTTTAAATCCAAACATTTTCCTCCCTTTCAAATTA
>CAZKIZ010000482.1:0-2301 GCA_964552935.1 uncultured Rhodohalobacter sp.
GGGCAAACGAGGGACTTATCGCTGCTTATGATTCCATAGAAAAGGGCAGTGCAATTTTTGAAAAAGAGATGCTGAACATATTGAGTGAGGGAAAACTGCCGGAATAGCGATCAGCTGCAGTTTTTATTTTGACCTGCTGATGGCGGTTCATCTGAGTTTTATCTTAAGCTTTAATTTCCGATTCTGTTTCAGAACACACCCCTTGGCATGAAAGATGACCTTCGGCCACTTTCATAACCATGTCCCCTCTCCAGAGGGGATGTTAATGCCCCAACTTATCTTTTGCTCTAAAACCACGTACTCAATAGCTGTAAGCACGGAGTCGATATCATGAATCACCTCCTCATCCCAAAAACGAATGACTCGTAGTCCCAGCTCTTTTAATCGCTAATCACGGACAAGGTCTTTTTCTGGTTGTTCATCCAGTTGGTGCGTATACCCATCCAGTTCTATGATCAGCCACAGTTCACTGCAAATAAAATCAACTATATACCGGTCCACCGGCCGCTGACGATGAATGTCAAACCCGAGCATCTGGCCCTGTTTCAGATATTGCCAAAGGATGATCTCACTTTTTGTACTGTTGCTATGAAGCTTTTATGCCAGCTTTTTTAGTTTTGGATTGTATGGAATAACGGGACGGTTCATAGTTTAAAAATCTCTTTGATTTTTATCTGTATGAACCAAAATCCGGAAACTCCTTTCACTTTTTTTTAGAGGATAAGAAAAGGTGAGACGGTATCGAAAATCCCCTCTGGGGAGGGGACAGATTTAAGAAAGATCGCAAAGCGAGTCTTTCAAGAATCAGGGGTGTGTTTGCGTGGGCAAGGAATCTAAAACAGCTGCGGTTCACGATCAACGTCTTGGAACAAACTCCCCCTTGCTAAACTCAACCGGCTTCGCCGATTCGTTAACGCATTCACCATCTATCACCCATCATCTATTATCTATCATCTTTTATCTAAAACCTACCCCCTACTCCACCGGTACAATTCTGCTAATCTTGCCTTCCGATTCGTTAGCAAAATAGATATAGCCGTCCGGCGCCATATGCACATCGCGGATACGTCCGATTCCTTCCAAAATTCGCTCTTCATGAACAAACTGGTTTCCGTCAATCTCCACGCGCGCGATTAGCTGCCCGGCAAGTGCTCCGTTCATAATGCTACCGGTCCAGTTCGGATAGCGGTTACCCGTCACAAAATCCATTCCGGATGGCGCAATAGAGGGAGTCCAGTGCAGAACGGGCTGCTCCATTCCCGCTTTGGTGGTGTCTTCAGTGATAATGGAGCCGTTGTAGTTTACGCCGTGAGTAATTTCCGGCCAGCCATAGTTGGCACCCGGCTTGTCGTGCACGTTAATTTCATCACCACCGCGGGGTCCATGCAGGTTCGTCCATATTAGTCCTGTTTCAGGATGAACGGTCATTCCCTGGATATTTCGAAGGCCGTAGGCAAAAATTTCGTCCAGTCCATCCTGTCCAACAAAAGGATTATCCTGCGGGATAGATCCGTCATCATAGAGTCTGAAAAGATTTCCGTGCGAGTTGGTGATATCCTGAGCTGTATTCATATCCCCGCGATCACCAATTGAAAAATAGAGGTAGCCGTCGCCGTCAAACTCAATTCTGCTGCCGTAGTGGTGGCGTGCATTTGTGAACGGAGTGCCTGTATAGATCTCTTCACGATCCACAAGTTCATAGCCATCAAGCCTCATTCGTTCAATAGACGTGATGGAACCGCCCGGACCAGGCTTTGAAAAGCTAACATAGATCCAGCCGTTCTCTTCGTAATTCGGGTGCAGATTTATATCAAGCATTCCTCCCTGACCCTGCGCATGCACTTCAGGAGCTCCCGAGAGAGGTTCCGATCGTAATTCGCCATCTTCCACAATCCTGATAGCGCCGCCACGTTCGGTGATTAATATTTTCCCATCAGGCAAAAATGCCATTCCCCATGGGGTGCTGAGCCCCTCAATCACATCTTCCACAAAAATACTGTGGAGTTCTGTTTCAAATATATTTCCAGGCTCTCCGGGTTCAGAGAAATATTGACCTTCGGATAAATTAGCTTGCTGGGTTTGAGGGCTGGATGCATCTGAATCGCAACCTGCAAAAAGCAGTGATGTAAAAAGTATTACAGAAAGTAGTTTCATAAGTACGGTGGTTAACTGTTTCAAAGATTTACTCATAGAATTCAAAAAAGTCACTTTAGATAGATAGAAATTTACTGCTTCTAAACCTAATGGATGCTTACCCGGAGTATTCCGTTTAATAAATTTTAACCTCAGCAGAGAAAACTT
>CAZKIZ010000483.1:0-2289 GCA_964552935.1 uncultured Rhodohalobacter sp.
AAACCGATATTTGATATAGACTTTACAAACCGGAAAATCTACATTGTGACGGAATTAGGAGATATTCGGGTGTATCCGTTTTGATTATCTCACATTTTTCCGTCGATTCCGGATATAATCCTCAAAAATATAACCGCCAAGCTCATTGAGTGAAGAATAGTACGCACGGCCTTTATTTGCATCGGTGAGTTCACGCACAAAGTTTTGCAGGTATGGATCACGGGCAATCATAAAAGTAGTAATATCGATCTGTTTGCGCCGGCAGATCACCGCCTCATCCAGTACTTTATTGATGATTTTTCGGTCAAGGCCAAAACTGTTTTTGTAGAGCTGACCATTTTCGATCATGCAGGAGGGCTTGCCGTCGGTGATCATAAAGATCTGTTTATTGGAAAACTTTTTACGCTGCAGTATGCTTCTTGCCACCCTGAGCGCCTGAAGTGTGTTTGTGTGATACGGACCTACCTGAAGATAGGGGAGATCCTTTACCTCAATTTCCCACGCTTCATTTCCAAATGCTACAATATCGAGGGAGTCGTTGGAGAAGTTCCTCATGATCATTTCTGAAAGAGCCATTGCCACTTTTTTGGCCGGCGTGATGCGGTCTTCGCCATATAGAATCATCGAATGGCTCAGGTCAATCAGCAGGACGGTGGAGGCGGATGTGTGATGGTCGGTGTCGTGAACCTCCAGGTCGGACTCCCGCAGCTGAAACTGGTCCAGTGAGCTGTGCTGCAGCATATTCATGAGCGTGCCCACGCTGTCGATATGGCCGATGTCATCGCCGGGTGCCCAGTTGCGGGTTTCCGGCTGGCGTTCCAGTCCGCGCCCGGTGTGAGGCGTTTTATGCTGTCCCTGTCCGCCTTTCTTGAGCTGCCGAAAGATCTCATGCATTGATTTTTCCCGAATACTCCGGTCGGTTTTTGAGGTTGGCACCATAATCGTTTGATCTTCATCGAAACGGATGTATCCGCGATTCTGCATCTCCTCAATAAAGTCGCCGATTCCATATCCGTCATCAAACTGGTCGGTTATCCCGTAATCTTTGTCAATATCGTTTAACCAGCGAAGTGCCTGGGATACGTCACCTCCGGAAATAGAGAGCAGCTCCTGGAACAGGTCCCAAAGTGTATCAAACGGAGATTTTCCGGACTGCCGGTTGAATCGCTCATCCCACTGCTGATATCGAAAATGCATAAATTAGCCGGTTGAATTTCGGTTTGATGATATAACTATAAAGTCACGGAAATCATTGCACCAAAGATATGGTATTTCAGATATGGTATTTCTCAGGATTAGGGACCAGACCCGGTATCGAAGTTGATGAAGGGCGAAGAGTTCTGCAAGGAGGTGTAGGAACAGAAATTCCATATCTCTGTTGTGCCAAAGCGTGGAACCCTTAGATATGGTATTTCTCAGGATTCGGCCCCAGAACCGGTATCGATGTCAGTGAAGGGGAACAATCCTGCAAGGAGATGTGAGAGCAGAAATACCATATCTCCTTGCTAACTTTTCTTACCTTTTGATTGACGAACAGAATTTCATTACAAATTGAGTGTAAACGTGCAGAAAATCGATCGATATCAATTTGAGAAGCAGCTTTGGAGTGAAGGGTACAGCCGCGTGATGGGGCTTGATGAGGTGGGCAGAGGCTGCCTGTGTGGGCCGGTAGTGGCTGCCGGCGTAATTCTGAATCCTGAATCTGACGTAAATGAGCTGCTTAAGGATAGCAAGTCGATCAAAAAAATCAACCGGGAGAAACTATCTGATTCCATCAAAAAGGAGGCCGGGTTTTGGACCATACAGGCATGCTCACCGCAAGAAATTGACCGGCTGAATATTTTGCACGCATCTCTTCATGCGATGACGAAATGCAGTGAAGCCGTGGGCGCCGATCCCGATTACCTGCTGGTGGATGGTAATAAATCGCCCGTGACCATGCTTCCGCACGCCTGCCTCGTGAAGGGTGATGACAGGTCAGCATCCATTGCAGCAGCCTCGATTCTGGCAAAAGTATACCGCGATGAGCTAATGATTGAACTCCATGAGGAATACCCCTATTACGGATGGAGTCGCAACGTGGGTTACCCAACAAAAGAACATTTCGCCGGGCTGGAAAAGCATGGATATACCGAACACCATCGTAAAAGCTTTAAACTGAGAACGGATAAGAAATACAGCGGGTGATTACCCGAGGCTGTCCAAAAAGGGCGTTTTCCCGCACTTCCCCGCAGGGATCCCTTTGGGGGATGCGGGATCTCCCATCCCTAAAACAGGCAGGAGATGCCG
>CAZKIZ010000484.1:0-2288 GCA_964552935.1 uncultured Rhodohalobacter sp.
TCTTAACCCAATGCTAACGCTGCGCAGTGACCCTGGGAGAAGCGGGTATGGCGGGCTTTTATCTTTTTGGGGCTGGGGTAGCCGGGAATTAAAAATACCGGGGCAGACTGATACCTATAAAACTTCCGGGAGCATCGATCCGTTTTGCCAGGTCAATTCTGAAAATCCCAAAAATACTGTTCAGGCTTAAGCCGGCCTCCGAGTGGACGCCGTTTGTTGAAGCGGGTATAAACGAATAGATATCATCGGGAGAATCGGCGTAGCCTACACCACCAAACAGAATAATGCCCCAGCCGCGGTCTGCAAGCGGGCGCAAACCAATCAATTCAAATGGAATCGTCCTGAAATTATGCTCTCCTGTTAGCATCCAGTACCGGCTTCCGTCATAAGGTCTGCCATTTTTTGTTTTAAGCACGCCAAAAGGAGAAAATCGCCCCATAGTACCATCTAATATCGCAAGGTTTTGTGGCGGCAGATCACCAAAAGAGTAACCGCCGGTAAACTGCATCGCGAGAGTGTTTGCAAATACCCTGCGGGAAAAAAATGTATCCATATTCCATTTTGCCTCTACGTTCAGCCTGGTAAAGTCAAAATCACTGCCGATTTCGGATGACGACCTCTCAACGGATAAACGAAGGCTGCGGCTGCCGCTGACGCCAAAATCATACCGGGGCCTGTTCAAATCAAGTTCAAACTTCAGTGAGTTGATGGTCCCATCCCAAATTGCAGGATTTCCCGGGCGGGAACGGTGCAGCCCAAAGATGCTGAAATCGTATACGGCCTCCTCAGACATCTCCACTGAGCGATCATCACGATTTTCGAAAATGATCCTCATGTCTGTGCGGGGCAATATACTTCTGAGTTCAACTCCTCCGGTTAAAGCTGTGGTCTTGTAATAATCAAAGTAATCTGCTCCGCCCATCAGCGACTGAAAGCTGTTCATAGTGCCTGTGAATATGCTGCTTGCGGACCTGGGCCTGATCTCCTCTGCAAATGTGCCGGTGAGAAAGATACGGGGTGTATACTCTTCCGGTGAAATCCTCTGCCGCAGTGAAAGTCCGTAATCAAAATGGTCCGCATGAAAACTGTAGCTGCCAAAAACCTCAGACCTCAAACCTAATCTGTTGAATGTCCGGTTAACTTTTAACCCTGCATTGAAACCGTCTACACGATTAAAGCGTCCTGAAACACTGAATCCTGCTGGCAGCAAATTGCCGGGGCCCATTGAAAAAGAGGAATCTTCATCATCGTCTTGCAGAAGCCCGGCCAGAAAACCTTCCGGTTCGAATGCTTTTTCAAGTGTATTTGTGCTATCTATCGTTTCATAGGCAACCCGCTCTTCAGCGGTCAGCGGCACCAGTTTCTGTGAAAAATCAGCTGTTGTGTCGGTCTCCGCTCTGCTAAACAATCGATTCTCTCGGTAAAGCGAGTCAGGCAGCTCAACATTCACCCTGTATTCCGACAGGTTTGATGTCTGGCTGAAACGTATCGACGGAAATCTCAAACCGATCATCGATATTCTGATTGTTCCGTCGATATGCATATCAACAGGCAGCCAGAAATTTTCCCCGAAATTACTGAACTGCTGACGGTATGAAAGGTCGAACTCCTGAACCGGCGGAGGAAAATTCACAACATCATTCGGTTTCAAGTCCACCTCTATCAGCGCATATTCACTCCCCAGCACATAGGCTACTCCTTCAAACAGCGGCTGAAGCCTGCGGTTGGGGATCACCTCAATTTTATAAACCGGTTCACCGTCAATCTGAAGTGTTTCCAGGAGCCTGAAGTCGTAATATCTGAGCGCATTCGGGTTTGTGATGCCCACAACATTGTACCCCGCAATGGTAATATTATCGTCGTAGAAATTGGGCAGAAACCGAACCCCGGCAAAATTCTGATCATCTCCAATGTTGGTGGTCTGACGTCTCTGAAGCTGCACTTCCCGGTGGCCTTTCTCTGAATCCCAAAAAGATCGGGTTCCGCTCTCGGTTATAGATACGATTTCGGTGTCGTTGCGGAGCACCTGTCTCGTGAAGGCGTCTACCTCGTAGGTTTTCAGGTCCGAACGCCATATCTGTTTTCTTGCAATTACTCTCTCCATGATGGAAAGCCCGGGATCCCGGTCCGTTACTACAATTTCATCCATTTCCGTCACTGATGGCTCAAGAGCTATGCTTACCGGTTCACTCGGGGTGCTATCCAGCACCGCTCTTTCTGATTTGTAACCGATATATCGTACGATCAGCACGGCAGGCAACCGGTCAACATCAATCGAGAACTCTCCC
>CAZKIZ010000485.1:0-2288 GCA_964552935.1 uncultured Rhodohalobacter sp.
ATTTCGGGAATGTTTTCTTCAGGTGAGTTTCCCTGGCTGGATTTGATTCTGTATTACTTTTGTAACATTTTCCATATTCCGCGAGGTGAAATAATTTTTAACTGAGAGACTTTTTCTGAAATATCTAACAGATCTTTATCCCCGGTAACTAAAATATCGGCTTTTGCTCTTATTGCTGATTCCAATACCCATCGATCATCTTCATCCCTGACTTTAACTTCAGAAGGTTTATCAGGTACAGGTTCTACATGATACTTGCGGAGAAACTCTACTACGCCAGATGCTTTGTTTTCGGGAATCTTCAACTTTTTTAGCAGCACACGGTTCAGCTCTTCCAACACAATTTCGCCTGTCATCAGTTGATGATCAGCGAGTATTACTTCCAGTAAATCTGCACATAATCCCCTTGCTGTAAAAGCACTAACCAATACGTTGGTGTCAGCAAAAATCCTCATTTCACTCCCCGACTTAAGTACTGATGAATGGAGTAGAACCCGATTCTGAAGCGAACGCTGTAGTCATTATCCCTTAAAATTACTGCTCAGGATACTTCGCGGAAGACATCTTCATCTGTTAACCATCCCTGAGCTTCCCCATATGGCAAAAGCTCTTTTCGCAGCTGCTGGAAAGATTCGATGCGCAACTGACGCTTTAGCGCCTGCCGTACAAGTTCACTTTTTGACTGGCCGGATCTCTTTGATGATTCCTCAAGGAGTTGTTCGAGCTCTTTATCAATTCGAATTGTGAGGGTTGTATCCATATCGATTTGTTTTTACGTGTACTGCAATGTAACACATTCAAAACGGCTGGGCAATCGGGATCGTATTGTTAAGCGTGGATGTGTGCAACGTAGAGATTCGCACTCTGTACGAGGTTGAACTGTTGAGGTGGGCACTGTGTGCCCTGTTGAGTTTCGCACTGTGTGCGAAGTTGAATTGTTAAGGCTCGTCGGATCCTAAAGAGCTTTCGGGTCTGTATTCGTATCGTTTTCGACCTTTGCTGGCTGAGCGATAGAGTAATGAGCCGATTAATGTGTCTATTCGGCTCATTATTTGGTATATATTGAGCCGTTTAAACGTTATATTTGCCTCATGACTATCTACAACTGGCAACAAAATGATTGGCCAAATTTCACCTACAAAATCAGTGGGCTGGAGAATGAACTGTTTGCGATTGCCGAAAAAGCAGGCAGAATTACAGGGAAATGGGAGGCTTTACCGAAAGATACCCAGCAGGAAGCCGTCATAAACATGATGGTGGCTGAAGCCATCAAAACTTCCGAAATCGAGGGGGAGTATCTCAGCAGGAGTGATGTGCTCTCTTCAATCCGCAATAATCTTGGAATTCAGGGACAAACAGAAAAGATCAGAGACCGGCGGGCAGCCGGAGTGGCCGAGCTCATGATTGATGTGCGCAAAACCTATGATCAGCCACTTACAAAAGAAAAACTCTTTTCCTGGCACACAATGTTGCTCAAAGGTAATAAGAGAGTTACGGTGGGAGAATGGCGCGACCATAAGGAACCTATGCAGATTGTGTCAGGTGCCATGGGAAAAGAAGTTGTGCACTATGAAGCGCCACCTTCCTCCCGGGTGCCACAGGAGATGAAGCGATTTATCACGTGGTTTAACACATCGGCTCGGGAGGGCAGCATTGGAATCAGGCAGGCTCCTGTCCGGAGCGCAATTGCACACCTTTATTTTGAAACCATTCACCCATTTGAGGACGGAAATGGCCGGATTGGACGGGCAATTGCTGAAAAAGCTTTTTCTCAGGAGATTGGCAGACCCGCCCTGCTAAGTCTCTCCGATGCAATTGATTCCAACAAGAAAGACTACTATGATGCACTTAAAAAAGCCCAGAGATCGAATGAGATAAGCGGTTGGATCAACTATTTTGTGAAGACTGTTCTGGATGCCCAGTTGCGGGCTGAAGAGGGAATTGATTTTACATTGCAGAAAACGAAGTTCTTTGACCGCTATAAAGACCAGCTCAACGATCGACAACTAAAAGTCATCAATCGAATGCTGGAAGAAGGCCCGGAAGGCTTTGAGGGCGGCATGAATGCCAGAAAGTATATTGGTATTACCAAAACTTCAAAAGCCACTGCCACAAGAGACATGCAGCAACTGTTGGAATTCGGTGCGTTCGAACGATTAGGGGTAGCGGGAGGACGCAGTACGCGGTACCGGGTGAGTCTATGAAATAGACATTTGGGTTCATGCGATTGTATGGGTTGAACTGTTGAGGTGGGCACTGCGTGCCCTGTTGAGTTTCGCACTGTGTGC
>CAZKIZ010000486.1:0-2285 GCA_964552935.1 uncultured Rhodohalobacter sp.
GAACTCCTCAGGGCTGGGTATGCTGATCGGTGCACTCACAACCATGAGAAAAGCCGGGGGGGATCTGAGGATCTGCAACGCCGGTGATAAAATTGAAAGCCTGCTTATAGTCACCAAGCTAATCACTGTGTTCAAGCATTTCAGATCACTTGATGAAGCTGTTGAATCCTTTGCAGACTAACCGATTTGAACTAAAATTAATCCTACTAAACAATAAGGAGGTGTTCAGCACCTCCTTTTTTTTGGCCTATGGCAACTAAAATAATTATTGGCGCTCAATGGGGCGATGAAGGGAAAGGTAAGATTGTTGATCACCTGAGTAAAAACGCAGATTTTGTGGTGCGTTACCAGGGAGGAGCAAACGCTGGTCACACCATCAAATTTGACGGCAAACAGATTGTTCTGCACCTGATTCCCTCAGGTATCTTTAACGGCTCAGCAAAATGCATCATCGGAAATGGTGTAGTGATTGATCCAACAGCACTGGTTGATGAGATTGACGAAGTTGAAGCCTTTGGAACTCCACTGAAAGATCGATTTTTTGTTAGCAGTTCTGCCCACGTCATTCTCCCCTACCACAAAACACTTGACAAGGTTAAGGAAAAAAGCCGCGGTAAAGATGCTATTGGCACCACGGGAAGAGGTATCGGGCCCGCCTACGTGAGCAAGGTAGCACGTATTGGTATCCGGATGGGAGACCTGAAAGACCTTCCCACACTTACTGAGAGTATTAAATCGAATGTCCACGATATCAATAAGGCTTTAAGGCATGTCCACAACGAACCTGAGATTGATGTCAATGAAATTATCGAAGGGTTAAAACCGGTAATTTCCAGGTTAAAACCGTATATCTGCAACACATCCAACATGCTGCACGAAGCCATTGCGGATGGAAAAGAAATAATTCTTGAAGGGGCACAGGGCTCACTTCTCGATATTGATCACGGTACATATCCATATGTTACATCCTCTTCTCCCACCGCAGGCGGGGCTTGCGTTGGCAGCGGAATTCCACCAACAGCAATTACTAACTCCATCGGAATTACCAAGGCGTATTCTACCCGCGTAGGTAACGGTCCGTACCCAACGGAACTATTTAATGATACCGGGGAAAAACTCCGCAAGAACGGAGCTGAATTCGGAGCAACCACCGGACGCCCCCGACGATGCGGCTGGCTTGATCTAGTTGCCCTGAAATATGCTGTAAATCTTAACGGGATGGATCAGCTGGCGCTTACAAAGATGGATGTGCTGGATGATTTTGAAACCATAGATGTATGCACTCACTACGAAATAAACGGAAAGAAGACGGACGTATACCCGGTAGAGACCGGGGCCCTGGAGACCGTTACTCCGGTATACAAAACATTCAAAGGCTGGAATCAATCCTGTCGTGAAGCCAAGACATTTGACGATTTACCCGCTAAGGCTAAAGAGTATATCGCTTTCGTTGAAGAGTATACCGGATCCCGCTGCAGCATTATTTCTACAGGCCCCGGAAGAACGGAAACAATCATAAGGTAATCAGCAATGAGTTCAGGGAATTCTTTCTATGCTGAATACCATTTCTTTGCCGATAATCTGCCTGATGCTGAACAGGAAGCCGAAAAGATAGCGGTAGAGCAGACTGCAGAACTCCCGCCCGATACCGTCCCTGAAAAATTAAAGAGATATATCGGTAATGTTTCTGATCTGAAACAAGTGAGTGAGGGCCGGTGGCAGGCTACCATAAACTACCGTAAAGAGCTTGTTTCAGGTGATCCGGTTCAGTTCCTCAACGTACTCTTTGGAAACATCTCCATTAAACCGGGAGTGCAGATCACCGATCTCGACAGGAACTATTTAAAAGAACTGCTCCCCGGTCCGGCATTTGGAATCAACGGCATACGCTCCATTTTAGGATCAGATAAGCGCCCCTTAAGCTGCACAGCACTAAAGCCAACCGGAAGTTCTCCGTCTGAGCTGGCCAAAAAAGCCTCAGCTTTTACGGAGGGTGGTATCGACATCATTAAGGATGATCACGGCCTGGCAAACCAGCCCGCTGCAAATTTCGAAGCCAGGGTACAACAGTGCACGGAAGCGATCAGGGCCGGAGAACAGATATCCGGGAAGAAGACACTCTACTTCCCAAATATTACCGGACCACTAGCAGACTTATTTAAAAAGATTAAGATTGCTCAAGACCTCGGTGCTGATGGTCTTTTGATATCACCTCAGCTAACCGGGTTAAACTGTATGGAAGAGATCGTAAGATCGGAAACCGACCTTCCCGTTATGGCTCATCC
>CAZKIZ010000487.1:0-2260 GCA_964552935.1 uncultured Rhodohalobacter sp.
CTGACCGAATCTTCAAACACGATCATCTTACCCGGATGAATTCCCATCTTTTCAGCCGCAAGAAGATAACACTCAGGGTCTGGTTTTCCGTTGGTAACAAGATCAGCCGTAACCATCACTTCAAAAGGATTAGTTGTCAGGCTCAATCCCGCCAGCATGCGATCCACCTTTCCCGGTAGAGCACTGGTGACCAGGCCGGTCCTGACGCCGGATTCCACACACTGTTTAATGAAAGCATCCACGCCCGGAATCATCGGGTACGATTCTACTGAAGCATCGTATATCGCGCACTCTTTTATAATTTTTTCACGGGTTGATTCATCGAGCTCTGAAAACAGATCGTTTACCGTTGGGCGGGCCGGTTTTCCGTGAAACCGTTTCTCACGCTCCTCTTCAGGTACGTGGATTCCATGCTCATCCAGCTTCTCAAGCCAAAAAGCTTCAACATGATCTTTACTGTTGATGATGACGCCATCCATATCAAAAATGACAGCTTCATAGATAGTATTCAAAATAGTGGGTTGGTTTAGTGGTTTATCATTTAAACCTGCATCATTCACAACCAAATTTCTTGGTGAATAATGCAGGTAAAGCACGTTATTCAAAATAACCATTTTGCCGTTCAGCTTACTACTCGAAAAACCGTTTCTGATTGGGTGAAGGGCGATAAATATAGCTGGACACAGAATGAAAATTATTGATCATAATCATACCGTTTAAAAGAGCAGCATCACTGTAATGGAACATGAACCCGGGCTCACGTTCACTGTCCATTTCCAGCCATGGATCGGTTTCCGGATCGAATAAACTTTGGTGAAGTATTCTGACTAATCTATATAAAAAACTCCACTTTAACAGGACGAAAGTGCATACTCAGGTTAATATTTCTGTCGATTCGTGACTTATCTGCACAAACGTCTTCTACTGCGCAATAGAACCAAGATGGGAACTAACCTGACGAGAATCCGCGCTAAAGAAATGCGAAACAATCCCCGATAAAACGTTAAATGTCCAATAAAAACAATTCATTTTTCAATGATTGGTAATTATCAGCATTAGAAGAGGACTCTGTATAGTTACCAATTAAGAGAAGTGAACCTCAAATAAAGTACAATGATAAAAAGCTACACATTTCTTACCACGCTGTTCACACTCTATTTTACGGCCTCTCTTTTCTGCTCTCCTGTCTATTCGCAATCGCAAGCCCAATCCGGGGCCGTTGTAAGCTGGGGTTCTCAGTCTGTTAAAGGTGAAGAAATCAGAGATTTTATCGGTATATCAGCTGGTTCGGATCACAGCCTGGCGCTGGACTCGGAAGGTAAGGTCTACGCATGGGGAAGCAATGCTGACAGACAAAGCTCCGTACCTGAAAATTTGAGAGGAGTTGTAGCAGTTGCAGCCGGTGAGGCGCATTCCCTGGCGTTAGATACTGAAGGTAAAGTCTACGCTTGGGGGAGAAATAATTACAGTCAAAGTTCAGTTCCTGACGATTTGAAAGGTGTAGTAGCGATTGCTGCCGGAGAAACTCATTCTATGGCGTTGACTTCTGATGGTAACGTTTACGCATGGGGTGACAATACTTTTGGACAAAGCTCTGTTCCAGCCGACTTAATTGATATTGTTGCGATTGCCGCCGGAAAGGCACATTCCCTGGCGCTCGATTCTGAAGGAAAAGTTTATGCGTGGGGTGATAATAGCTTTAGCCAAATTTCGGCCCCGGATGACCTGGGTGATATAGTTTCGATAGCTGCCGGAAAGAATCACAGTATGGCACTGGACGAGAACGGCAAAGTATACGCCTGGGGATTGAATTCCGGAGGACAGAGCAGTGTTCCTGATGGACTTGAAAATGTTGTTACTGTGGCCGCCGGATCGAGCTTCAGTCTTGCTTTGGACGATGACGGGAAAGTCTATTCGTGGGGAAGATTCAGCCACGAACAGACCACAATTACTGAGCCTGTTGTTGCGATTGCCGCCGGAAGCACTCATTCCCTGGCATTGGATTCGGAAGGACAAGTCTACGCGTGGGGAAGAAATGAGTATGGACAAAGCACGGCTCCAAACGACTTGGTAGATATGGTTTCTGTTGTACCCGGCAAAACCCATGCTCTTGGCCTGCGATCGGACGGTACTATTTACTCGTGGGGATCGAACTATTACGGACAGAGCACAGTGCCTGACGGTTTGGAGAATGTTACATCAATAGCCGCCGGTGATACCCACTCTCTGGCCCTGGATTCAGAAGGCAAAGTTTACGCAT
>CAZKIZ010000488.1:0-2259 GCA_964552935.1 uncultured Rhodohalobacter sp.
GCGGGGTAAGGAGGACTTTTTTATCCATAATTCAAGACTCGAACTCAGATTATTAATATAATTTTGCAGGAAAAAATAAAGCTCCTGAACTTTAGGATGGAAAAATATCACAGGCTAAAAAACGGTAAACAAATTCTTGTGCGTCCGATTGAGCCGGCCGACAGAAAGTATTTCAGTGAAGGAATTTTGCGGCTTTCATCACGGTCGATCTATCACCGGTTTCATACTCAGTCGTATCGGCTGGATGATTCTGACCTCGACTACTTTACCCGGGTGGACCAGGAAAATCACGTAGCAATTGGCGCACTGGATGTAAGTTCAGATGATAAGACGGGAATTGGAGTGGGCCGGTTTGTGCGGTTGAAAAATCATCCTTCCAGTGCTGAACTCGCAATCACCGTCTTAGACGACTATCAAAGAGAAGGGCTGGGAACTATTTTACTGAATGAGCTCAAGCAGATAGCACCCGGCAAAAATATTAACCTCTTCAAAATTTGTATTCATGCCGACAGACGCCCAATTATACAGTGGCTAAAGCGGTCAGGAGCAGTAGCGGTCGGGTATTCTGGCGAAATACTCGAAATGGAGATGGAAATGTAGAAGAGGTCACCAGCCAGCCTACTGTAATGTAATTGAATTCTGTTCAATCTCTTCAATAAGGCTTTTGCCTGTTAGGATGTCAGCTGCTAATTTTATTTCATCTTTGAAAAAGTGATCCTCCGTCGCGTGAGCTATTTTCGACCGAATATATTGATGTGCGATATCAACTCCCTTGCCGGGCTTCAGAGGCTTACGAAAATCGAGCGCCTGGGCGGCTGTAAACATCTCTATTGCCAGAACCTGCTCCAGATTTTTGAAGATCTGGTACAGATGGATTGCACTGATACTCCCCATGCTTACATGATCTTCCTGTCCAAGACTGGTCGGAATGGAATCGACGGATGATGGATGGGCTAACACTTTATTCTCTGAGACAAGAGCTGCTGAGGTGTACTGCGGAATCATAAAGCCGGAATTGATGCCTGATCTCTCCATCAGAAGTTTGGGCAGGCCGTCGTGCCCCTCAAGCAGTAAATAGGTTCGCCGCTCAGAGATACTGGCAAGCTCTGCCAGGGCAATTTTCGAATAGTCGAGAACGAGTGCCAGCGGCTGACCGTGAAAATTACCCCCGCTGATAATATCTCCGTTATCGAATACAAGAGGGTTGTCAGTTACCGAGTTGATTTCAGTTTCAACGGTTTGAATTGCGTGATCGATTGCGTCGCGGCTTGCGCCGTGAACCTGCGGTATGCATCGAAGCGAATAGGGGTCCTGCACTTTTCCGCAGTGGCGGTGCGATTCCAGAATTTCACTCTCAACCAGCAGGTTTCGTACATTTTTTGCCGAAATCTGCTGTCCGTTATGGGGCCGCAGTTCATGAATGCGTTTGTCGAATGGGGTAATGCTGCCCTGCAGTGCTTCCAGGCTCATCGCACCAATCAGGTCCGCCATTTTCAGCAGATGCAGAGACTTCTCAAGTACAAACGCTCCGTAAGAACTCATGAGCTGAGTTCCATTAATCAGAGATAATCCATCTTTGGCCTGAAGGTCAATCGGATTCAAACCGAGGGTGCTCAGGGCTTTCTCAGCCGCAATTGTACCGGAACCCTCATCATTCCAGAACTCCCCGTAGCCGAGCAGCGGCAGCGACATATGGGCCAGCGGAGCCAGGTCACCGGATGCTCCAACGCTGCCCTTTTCGGGAACGGCGGGTATCAGATCTTTTTCAAGAAATAGAAGCAGCCTGTCAAATGTCTCTCTGGCGATGCCGGAGTTTCCGATGCCCAGGGCGTGCACTTTTAACTGCAGCATAAGGCGGCTGATATCTTTTGGTATCAGGTCTCCTGTACCAACAGAGTGAGACAGAATGAGGTTGCGCTGAAGCTGCTTTAGATCCTCATTCCCAACCCGCTGCCTTGCAAGTGCGCCAAACCCGGTATTGATTCCGTAGTAGGTATTTCCATCTGAAAGGGCACTTTCGACCGTAGCTCTTGCCTGCAGTACTTTTTCCGGGTTCTGTCTCAGGCCCTTCAGTGATTGTTCAATATCTATATAGAGACCTTTTATAGTTAAGTTCATCAATTAAATTAGACTTGAGTTAGCTGAAAACAGTTTAGGAGAACCTTCGTCAAAACGGCGTTCTCATGGGGGGGAGTTTGTAAGCAGAGCACAGATTTATCTATCTGCTGAAATAAAGTATTGATAATTTTACAAACTATC
>CAZKIZ010000489.1:0-2257 GCA_964552935.1 uncultured Rhodohalobacter sp.
CAAAAAATGGGGCATCCTATTCAGGATCCCAAGCGTGTTAATGATCAGGGACTTGTGCACAATCCGTCTGAGGAGAACCAGAAAACACTGGTAGAGATTATGAACAATGATCCCGAAGCGGCACTACTATGTGAACTTTTTGTGGATTATGATGAAGGGCTGCAGGAGTGGCGCTACCGGCATGTAAAGATGGTTGAGCGCACGATTGGGACCAAAAAAGGGACCGGCGGATCAGACGGCGCCAAATACCTCAGGCAAACTCTGAATAATCCTATCTTCCCCGATCTTTGGGAAATTCGGACACAGTTTTGAACGGGCACCCTCATCACTTGGTTTTGCTGATGATCACTACTGAGAAGAGCTGAATAAAATGGCAAGCACCGAACTGAACGAAAAAAACTACCTGCGGATCTGCTTTATTAATTGGGCACTCTCTGTGCCGCTGCTGCTAATATTTGCCTGGCCTTATTTTATTATTTCGGAGCTTTTCAGCATTCCAAAAGTGATCTCCTTTCCGGGGGCTATCCTGTTTGGGCTGCCGTTCATGCTCACCCTTCTGCACGGTCATGTTACGATGGCCGTTGGCGCCGTTCACCGGGAACACTATTATAACTGGCTGCAAAACTACCCGCTGACCTACGGCCTGCTCTTCCATCCCATTGTGGTGAAAACCCGTTTCAGACTGACCCTCTTTTTTACCAGCATTATTCTGTTTGCTGCCGGATACATTGTAGCCTGAAGTAGTTTCCCGCCATCAAATAAATCCTTTTAACATGAGCGCAGTTAAGAGCGCAAGAAGTGCAGAGAGCAGTGTGCCGATCAGCACGTACTCAGCAAATGTTCTGTTCTCAAATTCCTTATATCGAACCACACCCTTTGCCGTTAAAATAAAGCCAATTGCAGCATACTGCCCCGCTATTGTAAACAGGTAGATGAAGATTCGCTCCAGCATCCCAATCACCCTGCCCGTATTGTACTGCTGATCCGTAATGGTTTCATCTGTCTTCCCGATAGGGTCCAGTTTCAATAACTTCAGACTGTACCTGAGAACAATATTCATCTCGTTCATTACCATCAGTCCGCCAAACAGAAGAATCAATAGCGATAGTGCACTATCAGCTACGTAAGGTCCTGATTCAAAAAAGAAGTCGACAATTGAACGGTCCATCTCGGCATTCAGCAGCGGGCTGAATATCAATCCAACAGCTATGATGTGCACCAATAAACCGATCAGCCTGTTCCTGTAGAGAGTATCAGCAGACCGCTCCATATAAATCATCGCCACCGGATACAGTAACAGGTAGATCAGCAAAATGACCCATGCCATGTTCACTTCCATAAACAGAAGAGAAAGAAGCGGAAGCGACGCCATCTTCAGGATCGATCCGGCTGATGCTCCGTTGTCTTTGAAGGTCAGGCTGAGCCTTGAGAGCAGAATCAGATTCAGGGTTACAAAAAACAGCAGTAGGTTCATGGGGCTGATAGTTTCTTTAATTCTCTGGTCAACAGTGCGTGTATAGTGTTCTTTAATTCGATAATAAGAGCCAGGTCACCATCATCACGATTTTTGTACACTGCCGTCTCAGATATATTCAGCTCTTTGGCGATCTCTTTTACCGGCCATCCATCGTTTATCATCACCAGAATTTGATAGCGAATCTTCTTCCAGCTTAGCATTTCGTTCGACAACATGTTCAGCGAGCTGTTAATCAGATTCAGAACGTGCAGGCTCTTCTCGTTTTCCTCTGCATACCTGATTTTTGCGATGAACAGCCGGCCCGTTTTTTTCAACTCCTCAATACCGTCGCGGGCTTCGTGAAATGCGGGGCCGTCCATCCCTATTGCCTGCGATTTGTTGATTGGGGTTACAATCCTGCCTACAGATATTGAAAAACGGACGGATACCGGATGGAGGGCAGCCAAAATTTTCCAGCAATCATCTATAACAGTTGAAAATCCGGAATAAACGGCCTGAAATTCGTCACCCAGCGTTATGGTATGGGGTGATTTAAGCGAGCTTCTTTTATCTCTAATCTGTTCAAAAACTTCTAAAAGCTTCTCCTGGGCTTCTTCGCGTTCAGGCTCATCCAGCGCCCTGGATCCTATAATATCTCCAATAACTACTACCATAAGCTCACGCTTCACATTCAACCAATTCAGTTTAAAATACAATAATTTAACTAAAATAGTTGAATTTATATATATTCAACCAAATTGGTTTAATTTAATACTTTTAAACCAAAACAGTTAAATGAAT
>CAZKIZ010000490.1:0-2246 GCA_964552935.1 uncultured Rhodohalobacter sp.
GGCCTCTCTGGATTGATGTGGGCGCCGGGCTGGCCAGCTACGGCTATTATGGTGATGTGCTCTTTATGATGGAGGCCACCGCACCTTCGGATCTCGAGCCGGGATCGGAATACACGCTGAAAGCAGAGGCAGACTACCTGATCTGCGAAAAAGTCTGCATTCCGGAATACGTGGACATTGAATTAACACTCGGCGTGACCGATGTCGAGGTGGATTATAACGAGGAGTGGCTTCCTTATTTTGCTGATACCCGCACCAAACTACCCGTGGAGCTCGACTACTGGAATGCAGATGCCAGCGTCAGCGGAAATCAGATCACTCTCGAACTCACGACGGATGCGTTCGAACTGCCCGAATACTCTGAAGTGATCTACTTTGCCAATGAAGAAGGGGAAATCGAAAACGCCGCAAAGCCGGAGTTTCGTCAGGATGGGCAGAAGGTGATTCTCACCATGCAGAAGTCGGGCTATAAAAGCGAGGATGTTACCCGCGTGTGGGGACTGGTCTACAATGCCGACGGCTGGGACGATTCCGGTGAGATCAGGGCAATTACGGTGGACCTGGATCTGACCGATGATGCCGTTGCTTCAATAGGTGGTGCCGACAGCTCTCTGTCCGTTTTCTCTTTACAATTTTTGATTATTCTCGGATTCGCCTTTGTGGGCGGGTTGATCCTGAACCTGATGCCGTGCGTTTTCCCGATTCTCTCTATCAAGGTTATGAATTTTATGCAGATGTCGGGACACAACCCCGGTGAGGTAAAAAAGCACGGGTTTGTGTTTGGTGCCGGCGTGATTCTTTCGTTTCTCGTTCTGGCCGGACTGCTTCTGCTGCTTCGCGCGGGCGGACAGGAACTGGGCTGGGGTTTTCAGCTGCAGACACCCGCTTTCATTGCGTTTATGACATTCCTGATGTTCGGGCTCGGCCTGAGCCTGATGGGCGTTTTTGAAATCGGAAACTCGCTGATCAACGTGGCAGGCAAAGCAGGGACGGGTGAGGGGCTTCGCGGATCCTTTTTCAGCGGAATCCTGGCAACGGTTCTGGCCACGCCCTGCACGGCTCCATTTATGGGAACAGCCCTCGGCGTGGCGATTACGCTGCCCGCAACAACTGCACTGATAATTTTTGCAATGCTCGGTATCGGGATGGCGGCGCCCTACATGCTGCTCTCCTCTTTCCCGGCACTGATGAAATATCTTCCAAAGCCGGGCGCCTGGATGGAGACCTTTAAACAGGCGATGGCCTTTCCGCTCTTTGCAACGGCAATCTGGCTGATCTGGGTATTTGGTCAGCAGGCCGGAGTGGATGGGCTGGTAAACTTGCTGATCGGGCTTCTGTTTCTTTCGCTTGGTATCTGGATCATCCACCGATGGAATCGCTATAACATTACAACTGGCAGCCGGGTCATCAGCCGTTCGATCGCCACGCTGCTGATTGTTGGCGGTTTCCTCTTTTCAGCATCCACAGAACCCGCAACTTTTGAAGGCGAATCGGGTTCCGTTGACGGATACGGAATTGCGTGGGAGCCATTTTCCAATCAGCTTGTGGAGGAGTACCGTGGAGAAGGGCGAAACGTTTTTATCGATTTCACGGCCGCGTGGTGCATAACCTGCAAGGCGAATGAGCGGGTCATCTTTAGCTCAAATCGTGTAAAAGACCGTTTTGAGGAGCTCGGTTTTGTGATGGTAAAAGCGGACTGGACCAACCGGAACCCTGAAATAACGCGCGCTCTCCAATCCTTTGGAAGGAACGGCGTGCCGCTCTACGTTATTTACAGCGAGGACCTGGACGAGCCGCTGCTTTTGCCCGAACTCCTCACGCCGGGAATTGTTCTTAATGCACTTGAGAATATTACCAGCGGGGAGACTTTGACGTATGGAGAATAGTCTCCCCTGCCAGTGCCAGTGTTTTTCTGGTCCCGAGTGCATTTCTCGGGGAGGGGAGTACTCCGCCGGATGGCGGAGTGAGGGGTGTCCACCAGGTTTTGGAATGTGCTGAGTTAACATCCCCCTGCGTCCCGGAGAATGGGGAAATTTAGACCTGTCAGTCTCGCTGTCTCGGGATCAGCGTCGGTAACTTTGGCAAAAGGTGTACAAAGGAGACTTTTCACACATAAACCAACGCTGTCAGATCCAGTAGGTGCTCACAGGTTTCGATCGATATTTGAAAATTTTCAAACACAAACTACCCTAAACCAAAAACATAAAACCATGAAAAAAATAACCTTCCTCAGCGTCTTGTTGATT
>CAZKIZ010000491.1:0-2236 GCA_964552935.1 uncultured Rhodohalobacter sp.
CTGCACGGATCTTCATCCTGACCAAATTGAAGAATGAAATGAATCGAACTGAGGTATGAAGGCATCTATTGGGTGCAAGGTGAGTTTAATCGAGAGAGATTTTAAACGCCGGGCTGGTCGTTGAGAAGGGCAGGGTAGAATGTCTGATCTTTGTTCATGGAGTCAGGGCCATGCGTATCGTTAATGATCATCGATCGTTCTGTAACCGATTCAACCAATTTACCATTAACCATATTAGTGATTCTCTATAATCACCGATGCACCGTTCCCTCTCTGCTCAATCTGAAGTGGAACGCCTCCATTACCGTTATCTATCATATGCAGCGACATGTTGTTGCCAACCTGCCTGGTCGATTGATTTTGAGCGGATCCTATCAGATCGAACCTGTAACTATTCTCATTGCCGAGCTGTACTCCTTCAAAATTATTGTCGCTTCCTTCCAGGTTAAGGATAAGCCGGTTACTGTTTCCGCGCTGTTCAATACCGGTTGCGTTCCTGTCGCCCAAAATATTTACAAGAGCACGATTTCCCCAGCCGGATTGCGTCACGTTTGAGCGGTTGCTGTTTCCAAACTGATTTACAACCGCAACATTCGATTCATCACCAAACCCGTTAAACGCATCAAAGTCCATTTCGAACATGGTTACAAAATCGCTGGTGAACTGCTTCACCGCATCGTTATGCTCAAAACCGGCCTGCTGAATAAAAACCTCTCCGGGATTGTTGCTTGTCTGTGCTGTTGCGAGCTCTAAACTGAGCATCGCCAGTAGTAATACAAAAAGTAACTTCTTCATGATATTGACTCCTATGTTAAACTTAATTCTCTTTTTGAATCAGTAATTGTTTTTCTCCGCTTTACTGTAACTAATCTGCTCTTGTCATAGTACATTCTCCGAAAATCTTAACATCCATTTTTTGCTTCCGGATACCTCAAACTGCCTACAATACTAATGCGTGTCTTTGGCTGAACAAAGCTCAAAATTGACGCTTCATTTTAAACAAAATTTGTTTTCTCATAAAAACCTGCGCGTCAGTCAAGCCGCACAGGAATGATTTTTTGGTGATTTAATTCTTTCACACGAGGACTTTGGCCCTCTATTTTTTGCTGCCATTACTTCAAAATGGATGACACACCTGTCCGGGGAGTCATCATGTGTCGTTGTTTTATTTGTGTACGTTTTGTTTGTCATGTCCATCTGTTTTAATAGATCATGGTTTCTTGTGGATTGTTCTGAAGATGCGAATAGGTCTGCCGAACCGCGTACTTACCGGCCTCCTGAATCATTTCATAACGTGGCTGAAGCCTCATTCGAAATGTTTCAGTGTGATTTACCTCAACGTAGATCGTTGTACCAAGATTTGGACTTGGCTGCTCCGATACGCGGATGGTAAAGTTATTTGCCTGCGGCGGTGACTGCCAGTAGGAATAAAACACGTCGTAAAAATCACGGCCCACCTTCGACCGTGTCTCGTCGTGAACCATACCGTCGATCTCCAGCATCAGTTGTCTCTCTGACTCTCTCTGTAATTCTCCCTCTCTTTGATCTGTTCTCTCCTGACTATTCTCACTTGATATTACGGCATCAAACGCCTCTCTGAACGTTTCTGCTGTGGTCTTATCTTTCTCTCTTACTTCGCTCTCTTCCTCTCGTTCTGCATTAGCTCTCCTTTCTAAAAAATCTAAATTATACCGGGCAACAAACTGATCCTTAACCTGGGAATATGGAAGCTCTGATACCTTGCAGAAAGGGTTCTCCAAAACGGCTGACATCGCTAAATTCTTTTCGCTATATCTGGCTACATTGTACGGAATCCGAATTTTTTGTCCCGGAAAGATCAGGTCAGGATTACGCACCTGGTCTGCGTTCGCCACATAAATGGACTCCCAAAACATGTAGCTGCCAAACTGTGCGCTGATGTTATAAAGATTATCGCCGTCCTGCACAGTGTAAATCACGTCGTTGTCGCTGCAGCGGTTCATCTCCTCAGTTGATCCCGTGCCGGCACCAAATAGACTGCCTGAGGACAGAACAATAAGTAGTGTTATCGCTATTTTAAAAACCAACATTTGCATTTTATTCTTTCTCTTTATTCAAACTTCATTGTGATTTATCATGAAAACTTTTTTATCGATCATGACACAATTGAAGTGTTCGCCGATGAAGTAAAGAAGATTCCGTCATTGGTCATAATTAGGAATTTTTTACCGGAGGAGTCATAAGATTTTTATAATCC
>CAZKIZ010000492.1:0-2230 GCA_964552935.1 uncultured Rhodohalobacter sp.
GTGATGTTGTAGATCAGCCCTTTCTCATCGGGGCATTCGATCAGTATAATTCGATCCGGCATTGGTTTTTTATCTCTGTTCGATCTGGTTTGATGTAAGCCTCTATTATCGGGAAAGATGGTGTGATTGTAAATTGGATTCTTTGCACGCAGGAAAGATCCGCAATGTCTCAAAAAGACATTGCGGATCTAATCAAGACCTCCAAGGTTTTAAAAACCTTGGAGGTCTGAGATTTCTGCCATTCTGCGGATCTGCCGCCCATAAAAAAACCTGTCAGGTCTTTGGAGACCTGACAGGTTTATAGAAGTACTTTACATCAACGGATTTTACGCCCGCTGCTTCTTATCCTCTTCCACATAGTCGCGCAAGACTTTGTGGAGGATACCACCATTGCGGAAGTAATCGATTTCCACCGGCGTGTCGATGCGGTTGACTGTGTCAAACTTTACAACGGTTCCGTCGGCTTTTTTCGCTTCCACCTTCACGGTTTGTCGCGGCTTCAGGTTGTCATCAATATGGATGTTAAACTCTTCCGAGCCGTCCAGCCCGAGTGATTTATGGCTTTCACCATCCGCAAACTGCAGCGGCAGTACGCCCATTCCTACAAGGTTCGAGCGGTGAATTCTCTCATATGACGTTGCGATCACCGCTTTCACACCAAGAAGAATGGTTCCTTTTGCAGCCCAGTCACGGGATGATCCGGTTCCGTACTCTTTACCTGCCAGTGCCACAAGAGGTGTGCCCTCTTTTTTGTAGCGCTCCGCAGCATCATAAATCGTAGTGATCTCCCCGGTTGGGTGGTACTTGGTAAATCCGCCTTCCGTACCCGGTGCAAGCTGATTTTTAAACCGAACATTGGCAAATGTTCCGCGGGTCATCACGCGGTCATTTCCTCGTCGTGATCCGTAGGAGTTAAAATCACGGACTTCCACGCCATTTTCGATCAGGTATTCGCCGGCGGGGCTGTCGGTTTTGATATTTCCTGCGGGTGAAATGTGATCGGTTGTGATGGAATCGCCCACTTTCACGAGGGTTTTGGCACCGGTAATCGGTTTGATCGGTTCCGGATTCTCGCCCATTCCCTGGAAGAACGGCGGCTCCTGGATGTAGGTGGATTCCGGCTTCCACTCATAGAGTTCGCCTTCGCCCACAGAGATTTTGTCCCACGTTTCTGATTCAAAAATATCGCCGTACATCTTATCAAACAGCTCGGGACGAATCGCTTCATCAAGAAATTCGGCGATTTCATCCGATGATGGCCAGATATCTTTCAGGTATACGTCGTTGCCGTCTCCATCTTTGCCGATCGGATCTTTGTCAAGATCGATGTCAACCGTGCCTGCAAGCGCGTAGGCTACAACAAGCGGCGGTGATGCAAGATAGTTCGCTTTCACGTAGGGGTGAATCCGTCCTTCGAAGTTCCGGTTTCCGGAAAGGACACCGGCAACAATCAGGTCGCCCTCTTTCACGGCTGTCTCAACAGCTTCAGGCAGCGGTCCGGAGTTTCCGATACAGGTTGTGCATCCGTAACCAACCAGGTTAAACCCAAGTTTATCCATGTAGTCGGTCAATCCTGCTTCATTCAGGTATTCCGTAACCACACGTGATCCCGGAGCCAGAGACGTTTTCACAAACGCTGGCACTTTCATTCCTTTTTCAACAGCCTTCTTGGCGATGATACCCGCACCCAGCATCACGCTCGGGTTGGATGTGTTGGTACAGCTCGTAATCGCCGCAATAACCACATCGCCATGCTTCATTTCAATGGTCTGACCGTTCTTGAAGATTCCTTTATTGGCCAGTTTCTCCTGCGTCAGGTTAAAGCCCATCGTTGGGTCATTACTGGTCAGAGAAGATTCAAACGTCTTCTTCATATTCGGCAAGGTGATTCTGTCCTGCGGACGCTTCGGCCCGGCGAGTGAGGTTTCAACATCACCCAGATCCAGCTGCAGCGTTTCTGAAAACTCAGGATCGGGAGTATCGTCAGTTCTGAAGAGTCCCTGCTCTTTGGTATACGCTTCAACCAGTTTCACAAGCTCTTCATCACGACCTGTTCGGCGCATGTATCGCAGCGCTTCGCTGTCAATCGGGAAAAAGCCCATGGTTGCGCCATACTCAGGCGACATGTTCGCAATAGTCGCGCGGTCCGGCAGACTCATATTGCTCAGTCCCGGGCCATAAAATTCTACAAATTTGCTTACTACACCGTGCCGGCGAAGCATTTCGGTAA
>CAZKIZ010000493.1:0-2228 GCA_964552935.1 uncultured Rhodohalobacter sp.
GAATCGAGCTCATGTTCAGCCAAGTCAATCTGACCGCTGTCAAGATGGTAGAGTGCGGCAATAAGGCGAGCCGTTAAAGCCGTTGTGTTTGTTCCGGACCCGGCCATCTCAATAAGACTGTCGAGTTCAGCTTTGCTGATGTCCCGCGGCCGTGTTCCATTCCAAATTTTAATGGAGAGCGCCATCAACTTCTGTTTGCTGGCTGCTTTATCTCCCCCTTTTTTCAGATCACGTAACTGGGATCCATCCGTTTCAAAAGCATCACTTTGGGAGGGGATGAGTGCTGCGGCGCCAATCAGCAGGCTTGCAAATGCGGTTGTGTAGAGTATATAAGCTGTCAGGTTTCCGGTGAATTCAGGAGTGGTCATTACCATCGTGAGTACGGCCGCCAAAGACACCAGCGTCAGGACGAAATTGCCAAGAGGACCGCCAAGAATAAACCAAAACATGTCGGAGTCTTCATAGCGCTCTGTTTTAGGAATCATGATGGTAAGCCCTCCACTGATATTCAGATGTTTGTTGAGCCCGACTTCTATTCTGTCACCTTTCCGCTGGAACTTGAGTGGGCCAACCGTCAGCATAAAGATTTTAAATCCGACAGCCTTGCCGGCAGCGAAATGACCCAGTTCATGTACCGCAACTGATATGATCAGGGCTGAGGTGAATATCGCAATGGCCGCGAGCCAGCCCGGAGGTTCAATGCCGAGAAGATCGCGAGTGGATAGATACAGAATCATTGCACCCGCCCCGATAGCTGCCGCAATAATAAAATCCCGAATATTTTTGAAGGTCTTTTTCAAGATGAGTAGTTATCTCCGGCTGAGTTGAACTAGTGACATGTCAATCCTAAACCTGTCAGGTTTGATGAATGAAAGCTTTGTTATGGAGTTAGAAACCAATAAACCTGACAGGTTTTACCCGACATATCAACCCTGACACGACACTAGCCTAAAAGCGTTTAGATATTGTTAAAGTAAGTGGGTGATTGCCAACTGCCAACTGTAAATTGGTAATTTCCCTTAATCCAGTTCTTTTATTGCAGAAGACAGCGCCTGGAGTGATTTTTTTGCATCCCCGAAAAACATCTGGTTCTTGTCGTTGTAGAACAGGTCGTTCTCGATGCCTGCGTAACCGGTACTCATGCTTCGTTTGAATACGATGGTTCTTTTCGCTTCGTCCACGTTCAGTATTGGCATGCCGTAGATCGGGCTTCCGGGCGTGGTTTTAGCCGCCGGGTTTACAACATCATTTGCCCCGATGATCAGCACCACGTCGGTAGAGGCGAACTCAGGGTTGATCTGATCCATGTCGTAGAGTTGATCATACGGTACATCTGCTTCGGCAAGAAGCACATTCATATGGCCTGGCATGCGTCCCGCTACGGGATGGATGCCGTATTTCACGGTAACACCCTTATCTTCGAGCAGTCCGGCAACTTCTTTAATGACGTGCTGAGCCTGTGCAACCGCGAGTCCATAACCCGGCACAACAATTACTTTCCTGGCGTAGGCGCACTGGATAGCCACATCATCGGCAAAGGTTTTCTGAACGGACTTGTCGCCGTCCCCGGTTTCTCCGGGACCGCCATCATCACCGCCGCCAAACGATCCAAACAGAACGGCCAGAAGTGTTCGATTCATCGCTTTGCACATCACGTTTGTAAGAATGAGGCCGGCAGCTCCGACGAGTGCACCACTGATGATCAGCAGGTTATTGCCCAGGACGAATCCGGCCATAGATGCGGCAATTCCTGAATAGGAGTTGAGCAGCGAAATCACAACGGGCATGTCGGCCCCGCCAATGGGAAGGACGGTCATCACACCAATAACCAATGCCAGCCCAAACAGGCTCCAGAAGACGACCTGGTACTCGGGATCAAACGTAAACCAACCCACAAGTCCAAATGCCACAAGCGTAAGCAGGAGATTGATAATGTTTTGTCCCGGCAGCGCAATACGCCCGCCGCCAATAAACCCTTTCAGCTTTCCGAATGCGATAAAACTCCCGGTAAACGTGATGGATCCAATAAGGATACTCAGGCCGGTGGTGATTAGTCCGTCGGTTGGGATTAAAGAGGGATCAACACGCGCGAATTCTCCCCACGCTACAAGTGCCGAGGCGCCTCCGCCAAAACCGTTGAATACGGCTACCATCTCCGGCATTGCGGTCATCTGCACTTTTTTCGCGGCGATAATACCGATCAGACCGCCGAGAATCACGCCGGCTAC
>CAZKIZ010000494.1:0-2222 GCA_964552935.1 uncultured Rhodohalobacter sp.
CCAGCAACCGAATGACCCGCCTGGCAAAAAGCCAGATCTACTTCGATCGGTTTGTAACGCTGGACGAACTTGTAGAAAACATCAACTCCGTCACAAAGGATGATCTGCTGCAGTTTGCGGAATCATTTTTCGATCCAACGGAGTTTTCCGAAACACTGCTGCTCCCGGAAAAGGGGTAAATTTTCAATCCTTGCAGTTATAAAGTCCAAAGAAGTATCGTTTCTTAATTATCCACCGCCGGCTGGCGGAGAGGTGCTTTCTTTGGATTTATTCCTGAACTCGAATTGACTGGATTAGCCGCTTTACGCAACTATATTTTAAGTTTTTTTTCATATTTCAACACCTAACGACCGACATCAAACTTTTTATGACTACTATACATCAGCTTTCGAATCACGTAGATGAAATTGTAACGCTCAAAGGGTGGATCTATAACAGCCGGAGCAGTAAAGGGCTCCACTTTCTTGAACTGCGCGACGGCACCGGCCTTTGTCAGTGTATCGTTTCTGAGCAGGAAGTGCCGAAGGATGTGTTTGAGGCGGCCGGAACGCTGAAGCAGGAGAGCTCGCTGGAAATCAGCGGCAAGGTGGTAAAAGATGACAGAAGTGTGGGCGGTTATGAGCTTCACGCTACCGATGTAAAAGTCTACCAGGTGGCTGAAAATTACCCGATTACGCCAAAAGATCACGGCGTGGAATTCTTGATGGAGAACCGGCATCTGTGGCTGCGCAGTCAGCGTCAGTGGGCCGCAATGCAGGTACGAAATACGATTACCTATGCGATCCACCAGTTTTTCCAGGGCGAAGGATTTATTCAGATGGATGCGCCAATATTTACCGGCAACGCCGCCGAGGGGACAACCACCCTTTTTGAAACCGATTATTTTGATGAAAAAGCCTACCTGACCCAGTCAGGTCAGCTCTACGCCGAGGCGATGGCGATGGCCCACGGAAAAGTCTACACATTTGGCCCAACGTTTCGGGCAGAGAAGAGCAAAACACGCCGCCATCTTACCGAGTTCTGGATGATTGAGCCGGAAATGGCGTTCTACGATCTTGAAATGAATATGGAGCTGGCGGAAAAGATGCTCAAGTTTATCATCACAACCGTTCTGGAAAAGCACGAAGCTGAGCTGGAGATTCTGGAGCGTGACACAACGCATCTGAAAAAAGCAGCTTCAGAACCTTTCAAGAAAATTTCCTACACCGATGCTGTTGAGCAGCTCAAAAGCAGCGCAACGGCTGAGATGCTGAGCCAGATGGAGACGGACCGAAAAACTGAGTTGGATAAGATAAAGGCCGAAGAGCAGGAGATAAAGAAGGAGCACGGGTCTGCTAAGAAATGGCGCAAGGCGCAGATTGATGAACGGATTAAGGAGATTCACGCGCGGATCGATCAGATTGAAGAGGACCTCAGGAATATTCCCGTGTGGAAAGAGTCGGCCGCAAATTTTGAGTGGGGCAACGATTTTGGCGGGAGCGACGAAACGATCCTCACCATGCAGTATGATACACCCGTGATGGTTCACCGGTATCCGTCAGCCGTGAAAGCGTTCTATATGAAGCGCGATCCCGAAAATGAGAAACTGGCGCTGGCGCTCGATGTACTGGCCCCGGAAGGGTACGGTGAGATTATTGGCGGAAGTGAGCGTGAGGAGAGCCTTGAAGTGCTTCAGGAGCGAATCAAAGAGCACGATCTGCCCGAAGAGGCGTTCGGCTGGTACCTGGACCTGCGAAAGTACGGATCAGTACCGCACAGCGGCTATGGACTCGGACTCGAAAGAACCGTCTCCTGGATTTGCGGACTCTCTCACGTTCGGGAAACCATACCGTTTCCACGAATGCTGGGCCGCTTGCGTCCGTGATGCCACCTTCTTGAACAGCCTCCTACGATTTGGTTTAGGCCTAACGGCATTGATTTATTTAGCTAAATGAGAAATTGCTCAACTGCCTTTATTTGAATGATATAGTTAAGCTGGAGTTATATATAAATGTCCCCCTCGTGCTTGCCGATATAATCGGGTCAGGCACGAGGGAATACAAAACTACAACACGTCATCGCGGGCTTAGACCCGCGATCTCCTATCCTTTCAACGGGAAAGGGTTTGCCAATAGTGGGGTATTCATATAGAATGAGAATGGGAGATCCCGGCTCGGAGGCCGGGATGACTCTAAATACCTGTACAATGAGTCAACCAAAATCAGGTCGACATATTATGCTTT
>CAZKIZ010000495.1:0-2211 GCA_964552935.1 uncultured Rhodohalobacter sp.
TACCGGATTTGCCCTTTCTTCAGTTTCGTCGACATTCCCACGCTGCGCCTTCGCGCCGTAGCGAGAGTCCCCCCAGTCATGTTTCGAGACTCAAATTCAGTTTAGTCATCACAAACTGCCGGATTTGCCCCCTTCTTCAGTTTCGTCGACATCCCCACGTTGCGCCGTCGCGTCGTAGCGAGAGCCCCCAGTTATATTTCGAGACTCTAATTCAGTTTAGTCATCACAAACTACCGGATTTGCCCCCTCTTCAATTCCGGTGACATTCCCATGCTGCGCCGTCGCGCCGTTGCGAGAACCTCCCATGTACGTTTCGACTCTCTATTCCAGAATCTCCCTCAAAAATCTCCCCGTATGACTATCCTCCATTTCAGAAATATCCTCCGGAGTTCCTTCTCCCACAATCTGACCACCACCAAACCCGCCTTCGGGGCCGATGTCGATCAGCCAGTCGGCCGCCTTAATTACATCCAGATTATGTTCGATGATAATCACAGAGTGTCCCTGGTTCACCAGCTCGTTAAACGATTTCAACAGTTTTGAAATATCCTCAAAATGGAGGCCCGTGGTCGGTTCATCAAAAAAGTAGAGGGTTTGATCGGTGTTTGTTTTTGATAAAAACTTGGCCAGTTTCACGCGCTGCGCCTCTCCGCCGGATAGCGTTGTGGCGCTTTGCCCCAGCTTCAGGTAGCCGAGCCCAACATCTTCCAGCGGCTGCAGCTTGCTTATGATGGAGTTTTCATCCACAAAGAACTCAATTGCATCACTCACACTCATCTCCAGAACATCGTGGATGTTGTGTCCGCGGTATTTTACCTGAAGAATATCTTTCCTGAAACGGGTGCCGCTGCACTCCTCGCACACCAGCTCGATGTCGGCCATAAACTGCATCTCAATTTTCTGAACGCCCTCACCCTGGCAGCTTTCACACCGCCCGCCGGGAACATTAAAGGAGAAGTGGCCGGGCGTGTAGCCCATAATTTTTGCCTGGCGGCTGTTAGAAAACAGATCGCGAATACCATCGAACGCCTTGGTGTAGGTTGCGGGGTTCGATCGGGTAGAGCGCCCAATCGGGCTCTGGTCTACCATCTCAACAGCTTCAATATTCCGTACACCATCGATCCCTCGGTTACGGCCAACCTTCTCTTTCCAGGTGCCGAGCTGTTTCTGTATATGGGCATAGAGCGTATCGTGGACAAGCGTGGATTTGCCGGAGCCGGATACTCCGGTTACACAGACCAGTTTGCCAAGGGGAAAATCAACGTCGATACTTTTTAGGTTGTGTTCTGATGCTCCTTTAATAGAGATCGACTTACCGTTTCCTTTCCGGCGCTTTTCCGGGATGGGTATCTCCATCCGTCCGCTCAGGTATTTTCCGGTCAGCGTTTTAGCCTCGAGCAGTTTTTCATACGGGCCGCTGAAAACGATCTCGCCGCCGTGGGTTCCTGCAAAAGGTCCGATGTCTATAATATTATCGGCCGCCTTCATCATCTCCGGATCGTGCTCCACAACGAGAACCGTATTGCCAATATCGCGCAGTGATTTCAGAATATTGATCAGCCGATCGTTATCGCGCGGATGAAGGCCGATCGTAGGTTCGTCCAGCACATAGAGGCTGCCGATTAGTGAGCTGCCGAGAGAGTTAGCCAGGCTGATTCGCTGCGACTCCCCGCCGCTGAGCGTATTCGTAAGACGATCAAGCGTGAGGTAGTCCAGCCCGACCTCATCCAGATATTTGAGCCTCTTTCGAATTTCATACAGGATCTGCTCGGCTACTTCCTTTTCAAAATCACTCAGCTTCAGCTCATCAAAAAACTCCCGTGCGTGACCGATCGTCATTTCAGTGACTTCACCAATGTGCAGATCGCCCACTTTTACGTAGAGCGCATCTTTTCTCACGCGATACCCTTCGCACTCCGGGCAGCGGCTATATCCGCGATAGCGTGAGTAGAAAACCCGCATATGAACTTTATAAAACTGGCTCTTCACCTGTTCAAAAAATCCCCGGATACCCACATACTGATCCTTTCCATTCCAGATAATTTTCTTCGTCTCTTTGTCGAGATCTTTATACGGCACATCGATCGGCAGCTGGTATTTGGCCGCCACTTTGATCAGGTCTTTCAGATTGCTGCTGAATTTTGGCGAATCGAACGGGGCAATGGCGCCATTGCGCAGAGATTTGTCGTGATCAGGAATCACCAGGTCTTC
>CAZKIZ010000496.1:0-2205 GCA_964552935.1 uncultured Rhodohalobacter sp.
TTTCGTGGGCAATGCCGGCTGTGAGCTGACCAAGGCTGGCCAGTTTTTCCTGCTGGACGAGCTGATCCTGCGCAGATTTCAGGTTATCATGGGCTTGTTCGAGCTGACGGTAGGCTTTCTCAATTTCACGGGCCTGCTCCAGTTCCCGTTCTCTTGCTTTTTCACGTTCTCTCTTCATCAGCCGTCGGCGCTGTATGCGATCTATCGCAATCACTGCTGCAATGAATAGAAGTGCATACATAGCGTATGCCCACCAGCTTCGCCACCAGGGGGGAGCGATACTGAAAGAGAAACTCGCCTCATCCGAGGTTATATTTCCGGGTGAGATTGCCATGAGCCTGAACGTGTAGTGACCCGCCGGTAAATTTCTGTATTCGGCCCTGTTTACTCTTGTATGATTCGACCATTCAGAATCAAATCCATCCAGTTTGTAGGTGTACCGAACATCGTCCGGATTGGTGAAATTAAGAGTAGCAAAGCGAAACGCCAGCTGGTTTTGGCTGGCTTTCAGGCGTGGGCTTTGTCCCGGGTAAAAATCCAGCGTATCGGCCCGGATGGATGCGATACGAACCGGGTAGCGTGTTGTGTCGCGTTCAGTAAATGATACGCCCATTCCCTGGTATAGCAGCATGATTCTATCCTGCTTATCCCGGGCGATGGCTATTGAATTTCCCTCCGTAACGGATTCATCGCGGATTGACGTGAATGTTTTTCCGCTGAAGATCACTCCACCCGTGGGAGTTGCAAACAGTACATCTCCATTCGGAGCCGGGTTGGGGTAGCTTAAGCGAAGCGTCGGCAGCCCGTCTCTGCGGTCGAAATAGGAGAGGTCCAGCCCGTCGTAAACAGCTATACCCATATCGCGAAACCGGATATAGAGATGTTCAGCCCCCTCGATTTGAAACAACATGTTGTAGGTATTTACCCGCCGCAGAATTCTGTAATCTGCATGAACATTGGTGCTGTCAGAGAGATCTACAAATCGACCCTGCTCGTAGTCAAACTTGTGAAAATCTCCCTCACTTATAAAGTATCGGCCACCTTCAAGTTCTCCCACATAAAAAAGGCGGGAGTCCGGTAGTTCCCAATGCTCAGGCGGGTCGATCCACTCCCCATTTTCGTAAGTTCGGATATGTGACGGTGCTACAAAGAGGCTTCCCGAATCATCATCAGCAAACCGGGCTACAATCCATAATCGATTATCACTGCCGGGAAGAAGTTCGTAACTATGATAGGCATGTGCTGTGAGGCTGTCTGGAAATGGGTTTTCAAAGGGCTCAAAATACTCGCCGTTAAATCGTGCAAAATATGGAATATGTTCCTGTGCCTGCTCTGTTGCCGGGCTGACATAATCCATGTATGCATATAGTTCACCATCAGTGCCTTCTGTGACTGCACGAGTGTGAAACTCTGCTCCGTCAGGACCATAAAACGGAGTGATGTCGTAACGATCACCGGATATCGTTACCCTGTTCACTCCGTTCAGTGAAGGGATCCAGATCGAACCATCGGAGGATTGAAACGGATAATAGACCCGGTTGCTCGTCAGGCCGTCATCTTCAGTAAGATGGGTGAATTCATTACCATCCCAGACGGACAACCCTTCTGCATCATATGTTCCGGTATTCCTGTCCCAGTTGTCTGCATAGGTTAGCCAAACATTACTCTGGTGGTCCATAAAAAACCGGGAACCCTGTGCCGGACTTTTTAGAAGCCCGTCTTCATGCGACAGCAGACGAGAGTAGGGTGGTGTATACACACCAATCACATCCGGTTCAAAATGAGCAGTCAGATAGACATTTTTCTGCAGATTCATAATGATAAACCCGGGAATAGTGTCTACCCATTGCCAGCCTGATTCCCCTTTTTCAAAAATTATACTGTTAAATGTATTTGTATTGCGATCAACGATCTGGAAATTTGCAAGCAGCTGACCGTCTTCTCCCTTCAGCATGTAGACGCCGGCAAAAATCACCGCCTCTTTATCAATCACTGCTGAAGCATACTCAAGCAGCTGATCGGCAGGCTGAATGATCTCCTGCTGCCACTCACCGTTTCTCAATACGAAAATGGATCGGCTAACATCATCCGGCGAAATTCCCATCTGCTTATTGATGGTTACGTAGAGTTCATCTGAATCATCATCATAAAATATCTCCGAAACCTGGAAATCATCTATCAGCCGCTGGTTGATCTCGTCAACAG
>CAZKIZ010000497.1:0-2194 GCA_964552935.1 uncultured Rhodohalobacter sp.
CGGCGGGGCCAACCCGTGAATTTATAGATCCCGTAAGATTTATCTCTAATCCAAGTTCAGGGAAAATGGGAAGAGCCATGGCAGACGCGGCCGTGCGGCTCGGAGCCGAAGTTACACTTTTAAAAGGGCCGGTTCATGTTGAACCAACTGAACGAATGGAGATAAAATCATTTATCAGTGCGGATGATCTGTTCAACGAAGTAAAATCGAATGCTGATGCAGATGTGGTAATTATGGCTGCGGCGGTAGCTGACTTTACTCCTTCTGAGCCTTCTGCACAAAAAGTAAAAAAAGAGAGTGCATCCGAATCCATTCCTCTGAAACGGACAGCCGACATCTTGCATTGGCTTGGAGAGCGTAAAAATGGCGATCAAACGCTGATTGGCTTCGCAATGGAGACCGAAAATCTTCGTGAGAATGCCCGAAGAAAACTGCAGAAGAAAAACCTCAACTGGATCTGTGCAAATAGTATTTCAGACAATGATTCAGGCTTTGAATCCGATTCAAATACTATAGAGTTGATTGGCAAAGAATCTGAAAAAGTGTTTACGGGATCGAAGCAAACGATCGCATTGCAGATTTTGAGAGAGATTTTTGCCCCTCGTGATTGATGGATGGCAGGAAGTCAGATTGGCGCTTTTTAGCATAAACTAAATTACCAATACACTAATAACCCCCAGCCCAAACACCATCTCACGGCCATACCTGCCAGGGTATTCGCGAAAGCATAAATATCAGCCCGAGCGTGTAGAACAGAATGATCGTTTTAAAACGGCTGGCATCATCGCCCGGCTTTTTTGCCTTGATGTATCCGACGGAGATCAGCGCAATTCCAATGATCATCATTACAGGATGTTCAAGTATGTACAGTCTTGAAACGGAAGATCCCATCGCCTCACCCGAAAAGTTTGAAAGCCCGAGCGGTGAAATCAGGTAGAGAACAATTCCAATCAGAAGCTGAAGATGAGATGCGATAAATCCTATAAGTGAAACTTTCCGGACTTTTTCATCAAACTGATTTTTGGTGGCAAATTTATACACCGCATAGACCAGGGAGAATATAATGGCTGCAAAAAGTAAATAGGCCAAATATGAGTGCAAATGTTTTAGTGCGGTGTACATGTATAGTCAAGATTTAGACGTCAGAGTGCAGTTTTCTGACTTGATTGAACATTATTAATAATGGCTCTAATATCAAGCTTCCTATACCTTTATACAAATCATAAGGTTGAAGATTGAACAACATCTATAATCTGAATACTGCTGCAGCAAGTGTGGTTATCAGTAAATTTGTTAGTGGCTATCGGGAATGAGGTTCTATGTTGATCGGTGTGGGTAATGGATACATCATTAAGAGAAGAAATAACAAATTCAGTTCCAATATCCACAGAGGTAATGTTTACACCACCAAGGATTATGGAATTGAAGTTATCTTTGCACTACACAATACGATCCGGATCGCTGTAGTCCGGAATTTCACCCCGGTATCCGAAGATTCGCTTTATCCATTTAACCAATCTCTCTGACTGATTTCGGATATACCACTGATCGGCTGCTCTCCGCGCCCCCAAACCGTAACTTGGATAGGGATGGATTGTGTCGGCGAAGTCACGCAGTGACACCCCGTTTCGCATCGCCAGAGCGTATTGCGAGATCATCTCTCCGGCATGGGCACCCAAAACTGAGGCTCCCAGAATTTTACCGCTCCACTTTTTAGCATACACCTTAATCAGGCCGGTAGTGTTGCCATCAGTTATGGCGCGGTCGATTTTAGAAAAAGGAAACCTGTATATCTCAAACGACTCACCGGCTTCTTCCAGCTGCTTTTGAGTAGCTCCCACATGTCCCAGTTCCGGCTCCGTAAATGTAACCCACGGCACGTGCTTCTTATCGATCTTCATCGGTATTTTTATCAGCGCATTAGATGTGGCGACTTTTGCCATGTGCTCACACATATGAGTAAACTGGTAGCGTCCGGTCACATCGCCGATCGCGTAGATGTGCTTCTTGTTGGTGCGGCACTTATCGTTTACCGTAATGCCGCCTCGCTCCGTTTTCACACCGGCTGCATCAAGCTGAAGCGATTCTATATTTGCTTTTCTTCCGGTGGCAAGCAGAACCTTCTCTGCCGAGAGATTCTTCTCTTCACCATCCTGTTCAATCGTGATGGTAACTCCCTCGCTCGACTTCGAGA
>CAZKIZ010000498.1:0-2176 GCA_964552935.1 uncultured Rhodohalobacter sp.
CCGATGAACACCCCTCTTCCCGAAGGGATCCCTAACTTGGGGAAAATCTCCCCTGCCAGTGCTTTCCTGGTCCCGGGTGTATTATCCCGGGGAGGGGAGACTTGCGTACCGAATATATGAAATATATTATGAATCGAACTCAGGTTGGCAGCTCTTTTTGAAGCTGGAAAATTCCCACTCAGTACAGAGTGGACCAAAAAGAGCTGGCAACCCTGCTTAAAACACAGGCATACATTTTATAGCAACAAAAGCAGGATAATGATCAATACTAATGTTGAAGCGCCAATAGTGATTGTACGATTGGCCTGTTCCATGAAATCCTGGGAGAAATTGGAAAAGTCATCCAGATCCTCGTCCACAATTTCATCAAACCCGTCTAAACCGTTTAGCTCATTCTGTCTTTCAGCAATGTCGCTTCGGAAAGAGTTCAACTGGGATTGTTCATCTTCAGTTAGGTTTGCCCGTGATTCAATGCGGTCTAACGCAGTGATCATTTTGTTAAAGGATTCATTCAGAATAACTCTTTTATCCTCGGCATCGTCAGTTTGCTGAACTTCCTGAACGGTCTCATTGAAATGCTTTTTAAACACCTCCGTGATGTCTGTCGACTGAGCAAGAGCCATCGATTGGAGGGCAAAGAGTAAAAGTAGGGTCGTTACGATAGGGCGTAGTGTAATCATCATACTGTCATTTTTGAATTAAGGTTATGTACGGTACAGCTGATTTTCCGCGCATTCGCTAATTCTGCCGGACGGAAAAATAGATCTTAATCCAAGATGTACATACCGGAGTAAACAGACATTACATATGTAGAGAATTGTGTTGCATAACTAACAGGTGATGCCGGTTAATAAAACCCCGGTTATCACGCTTTAAGCCGGGATATGGGATTTATGTAACACTTTTCTGAAAGATGTGTAAGAGTAAAATTTTCTCTTTAACTATACTGATAAAAGACGAATTCGATCCAAACATCGCGTACATGATCCGTTGTTGGAGAATTGAATGGTAGCGGATCTGATAACTACATCCACATGAATTCAACTTTTGAACCTGATAAGTACAGGGCAGGGCCAAAAGCTGAATCTATATTTATGACTGAGAGATTAATTATGAAACTACAGCCTTTTTTAGAGTTGGGTAAACAGATCACGGGATCACCCCTCTGCGAAATTGATATAATTGACTGGAACTACCAATGGATTGTGACCGATCATGAATCAGATTATAGAGCTGAAGCACAGAACACCACTGTATTTTATGACACCCTCCGGAAGTGCGGCTCTCTTGAAATCGAAGACCTAAGTAAAGACAACCGGTACAGAGAACTTTACTACGTTGAAGGAAAGCCTCATCTGCGCTATTATTTTGGTGTAAAACTAACGTCTTCTGACGGCAAAGACATTGGCACACTATCTGTCTTAGACTCCTTTTCGAAACGTATTACGAAACAACAGAAAGTGCAGTTTAAGCTGCTTGCCCATGCCGTTATGATGGCGATTGAAAGCGAGAGCAGTCAACACACTATTTCCGGTGAGTTAGATATGTTGAAGAAAAATCTGCAGAGGTTAGATCACGATGTACGCAGTCCTGTAAATGGTATTACCGGGTTAGCCGATCTCATGATGGAAATGGAGGGGAGAGAGAAGTTACACGTTTCGATCCGTGAGATATTGATGATGAAGGAAGCTGCGCAGTCAATTATAGATATCGTTTCCGGTGCTCTGGCCGACGGCATTCCGGTTAAGAATTGTAAGAAAGAGGAGCTGCCGAAGACCAAGCTGCTTTCTGATGTGTTTGTCAAAGTTGAAAAGCTCTTTAATCCCCTGGCGAAGAAAAAAGGCGTTACTCTCTCACTTGCGAACCTGGTAAACAAAAAGGAGCATGTTCCATACAGTTTTTCGGTTAAATTAATCCGAATAGTTGGGAACCTGGTGTCTAACGCCATTAAGTTCTCCCCGGAAAACGAAACTGTGGAGATCATACTAAAGGACGACTCTGAAAGAAACCCGCTAATTCTCGACATAACTGTTAAGAACGCCGGGAAGAGTATGACCTCAGAACAGATTCAATCCTTCACCAGTGGTGATGCTGTTGCAAGAATGCATGGAACCCGGGAAGAGAAAGGCTTTGGTCTCGGTCTTCAGCATGTTCACCAGATGGTCTCTGAAGAGGG
>CAZKIZ010000499.1:0-2172 GCA_964552935.1 uncultured Rhodohalobacter sp.
TGAAGCGATCAAAAAAGAAACCGGTCACGATCTCTCCGGCAAAACAACCGATGAAATCCGAAAAATTGCCAAAGAGCTTCAGATCGATGTTGATGAATCGATGGGTAAAGGCAAGCTGATTGATGAAATTTTTGGTGAAACTGTGGAGCCAAATCTTATTCAGCCTACGTTTATTACAGACTACCCTATTGAGATGAGTCCGCTGGCCAAAAAACATCGCACCAAAGAGGGGCTCGTTGAACGGTTTGAAGCGGTTTGCAATAGCAAAGAGATCGCTAACGCATTCACTGAACTCAACGACCCGGTAGATCAGCGTGAACGGTTTGAAGAGCAGGCACGCCTGCGCGCTGAAGGTGATGACGAAGCGATGACGGTTGATGAAGATTTTCTGCGCGCCATCGAGTACGGAATGCCGCCAACAGCGGGTATCGGAATCGGTATAGATCGCCTCGCAATGATAATGACCAACTCTGACTCCATTCGCGACGTGCTTTTCTTTCCCCAAATGAGGCCTGAATAATCAACATCTACGCAGATTATTTATCCTTTATTTTGAAACTGTTGTATACAATCACAGATCGGAAGTCGTTAACTGATTTCTAATTGCTGGAAAAATAATCTGAAACCGTTAACCGTCAATCGACCACTGAATGTCCTTTACCTGGTACATTGCCCGCCGATATTTTAAAGGGAGTAATCGGGATTCCAGCTTTTTGTCATTTATAAAAATAATGGCAATCATCGGGGTAGCGGTTGGTTCCGCCGGTTTGCTCATTTCACTCTCCATAGTTCACGGTTTCAAATCTACGATCAATGAAAAGATACTTGGGTTTGCTCCCCACATAACCGTTCAACCCTTTATGAGCGGAGAGCCTGTTCAGCGGGCGGATACCCTTCAAACCTACCTTGCTTCATTCGAAGGCGTAGAAAGAGTTGAACCGGCTGTTCTTGGCGATGTAATGATTCAATCATCGGCCGACATTAGCGGAACCGTAATTAAGGGGATCAATCCCGGGGGTAACTTAACACAGCTGCACACCTACATTATTGAAGGTGAATATAATATTGGCAGAAATGAGGACGGCCTGCCGGGAATAATACTGGGCAAATCACTTGCACGGGATATTGGTGCCGGTATTGGCAGCAGGGTTACTGTGTTCGCCTTAGACGGACTGCCTTCACCTTTGAACACTCCCGAAATCCGGCAATATTACCTGAGCGGAATTTATCAAACCGGAATTGACCGTTTTGACGATAGTTTTGCAGTTGCAGATATCTCAACGGTACGTACTCTGTTTGGCCTTGGCACAAGGCAGGCCTCCGTTATTGAGATAAATGCTTCGAATATTAGTGATATCAGGCCGGTCTACGCATCCATCAGAGACGGTACCCAGTTTCCGCTTGTTACGGAGAATGTCTATCAAACTTATCGAAATATCTTTGCCTGGATCGACCTCCAGGAAGAGACCATTCCGCTTGTTATTGGCGTGATGATAATCGTGGCAGCATTTAACCTGATTGGCACCGTGTTGATGATGGTGCTGGAGCGTGTGAAAGACATTGGAATCTTAAAAACAATGGGAGCCAAAAGTAAGGCCATACGTAAGATATTCTTACTGGAAGGACTTTTTGTGGCGGTTTCAGGGCTGGTCATTGGAATAGGTATATCTCTGCTCTTCTACTTTATTCAAACCACATACAACATTATTCCACTTTCTGAAGAGAACTATTACATGAGCACTGCACCGGTTGAACCGCACATGCTTGATTTTATAATTGTGAGCGCCATTACCATCATTCTGTGCGCACTTGCATCGTGGCTTCCGGCCCGCATAGCTGCAAAAACAGATCCGGTACAGGTACTCTCTTTTGGCAAATAGAAGTACTTCACACCTGAATTCGGTTCTTAATTTTAATCATGAGTGGTTTAATTCCCCGACCCTCTGGGTCGGAAAAAGATAAAAAGTCCCCCTTTCCCCGCAGGGATCCCTTCGGGAGAAGGGGGAAGCGAACGGAGTGAGCTGGGGGATGACTTTCTGAGTTTCGATGTGCCCCGAACTTGGTTCTGAAACATATCTGATCATTCCCATTGCCCCTTCAAAGGTATTGTCACTAAATATTAGCCAACAATACATTTTCTCCTGGTACTTTTGAGCGTTCAAAAGTACCCAA
>CAZKIZ010000500.1:0-2170 GCA_964552935.1 uncultured Rhodohalobacter sp.
ATCCAGTGATTCAGGGAGATCTTTTTTGATCTGCACGTAATCGAACAGACCGAGCCTTACAAGCTGCTTATAAATACCGATCTCCATTCCCTTCATGCCGCAAATGTAGATCAGCGTGTTCTCTTTCTTTAAAATCGGAAGCAGCAGCTCCTCCTCTTCTTCCAGCTGGGTTTGTACGTAGTATTTTGAACCGTCTGTTCGACGATTTTCCCGTGAAATTGATTTCAGATAGTGGAAATTCTTTTTCTCTTTATCGAGCTCTTCGAGGAAATCGGAATAGAGAAGATCGGTCCTGTATGGGCATCCAAATACAAGGGCGCAATCATTCTCGTAACTGCCCTCTTCAAACAGCTCCTTAATCATACCGCGATAGGGTGCAATTCCTGTGCCGGTAGCAAAAAAGAGATAGTTATAGTCGCCTGCATTTTCCGGAAGCAGAAATCGCTTACCGCTGGGGCCGGTCATCATCACTTTATCACCCGGCTGCAGATCCGACAGGTAGTTCGATGCAACGCCGAGGTAGAGCTTATTCTCAAATTCCTCTATGGTTCTTTTTACAGTTGTTGAAACCAGGTGCCTCTTGCCATGCTCACCCGATGTAGGTGAAGAGATGGAGTAGAGACGTAATTTATGCGGGCGGCCGCTGGCATCTTCACCGGGAGGTAAAATCCCGACAGACTGCCCGGCGCGTATGCGATTTTCCAGTTCGGTTCCGGAGACATCAAATGTAATATGCCGAACAATATTCGGGCTCGACTCTTTGGTGACGATATAGTTTTCAACGACCTCTACTTCTACAGGATCTTTTGGCGAATAGATATTTAGTTCAACTTCAGGAAGTATTAGCTCTGACATAGCTCAGTTTTAAAATATATATTAAGTTTATGTTTTAATTAAGATATCGACATCATGGGAATAAATTGGCTGATTCATTCCTGTCCAAAATCCTCATTTAAGTTGGAAAAATCAGTTTTAGCATCTTTAAGTTCAACCCCTACCGAGTACCGCTGAATTTAAGAGTTCAAATACCGTCATCCCCTCTGTGTAATCTGCGAGTACTCCTCAACAGTAGTTGATAATACCCACCCGGGCGTATAAACCTTAAGTTTTACGCGCAGAGTACCGGAAAGTATACCGCTGATTTCGCAGAGTATAATTTCAGTTCTGCCCTCCGCGAAACTCAGCGTTTCATCCGCGTAATCTGCGAGTACCCCTCAACATTAAATAAATATTCCCAACCGGGTGAACAACCCCACAGTTTAACACGCAAATTTAATCTGCTGTTTCAAGCGGGAACTTTAAAATCCGGTCCACATAATCTGAATGGATGTCCGCTGTGTGAGAAGCCATCAATATCAGGGCTCCTCCTTCTTTTGCTTCCCTCAGCATGCGCTCCACTACACCACGGGTATCCACATCGAGACCGCGCAGGGGTTCATCAAGTATCAGCACTTTTGGATTCACAATAAATGCAGCCGCAACCTGGGATTTCTTCTTCATCCCGGTGGAGTAGGTTCCTATCCTCTCATAACGATCTTCACCCAGCGAAAGTTTATCGAACAGCTTCTCAATCTCCTGCCTGGAGTTCTCCCCCCAGTCAGACCGGCTGCGCAATACCCATTCCAGGAGCTCAACTGCCGACATATGCACAGGCAGGCTCTCCTGATCGTGAACAAGGCCCACATGCTGCAGGTATTTCTGCGGAGACTTATGGATATCGGTTCCGTTAAACAAAACCTTGCCGGATGTAGGAAACGAGTTTACCGACAACAGCCTTAAAAATGTAGTTTTGCCTGAGCCATTCGGTCCGGACAGCCCGATAAACTCTCCTTTCTCAAAATGTTCATTAACATCCTGGAAGATGGTTTTTCCCGCTTTAAACTGCTTGGTAATATTCTGGAGTTCAATCATCATAGGTTCAGGAATAAACTCGTTTATAATAGTGTGAGGCGACAGATATAATAACTGCTGATGCAATGTAGAACAGAAGGATTCCACCCTGTGCGGAATACGAAACGTGGCCAAAAATCCAGGAATTAAAGAGCATGCTTACGGCCAGGATCAAGATCCACCGAAACTGAATCCATATACGCACAAAAATCCATTGGGCAGATGACCCGATCCAGCGCTGAAACCAACCGGGCGAATACTGTTCCGAAAGAGAAATGAC
>CAZKIZ010000501.1:0-2153 GCA_964552935.1 uncultured Rhodohalobacter sp.
CAGACGCACTTTTACCTCTGGAGGCACTTCCGGCCAGCCCTTCAGTTTTAAAAATTCCGTTTTCGAAGGAGGCCAGTCTTTCAGGGGTTGCACCGATAAACGATGTCTCCTGGTCAATCTGAATGATAAAATTGTAGCATTCGGGATACGCTTGCCGCAGGCTGTAGCTGAGCAGGGTCGGACTAATATCGTGCTTCGACTCCATTTCAACTGACCGCGCAAGCACTATTTTATCGAATTCGTTCTCTTTGATCAGGTCCTTGGCTCTCTCAACACGATCGAGCCACGAAGGCTTGTCTATTGCCGACTGCATATTGCACAAAATGTTTTGAGACGAACCATTCTTGCCCGAATGAACATGGTTTCTCCCGGCGATGTTTAAAAAATCGGTGACACGTTCGATGATTTCCATGTAAATGTCGTGCACCTTCTTCGACTTGTGCTCCAGGATGAGCGTAAGCATGTGCTTGTGGCCGCTTCGCACAAGAATCCATTCGGGCAGTACAAAACGTGCAGCGCCAAACCGTTTCCAGATGCGGCCCACGTTGTGATCACCGAAAGAGTATCCTCCCAAAAAAAGAGGACCGGCCATATTGTGACTGATGGATGTGTAGGCTGAAATGTTATTTTTCAGCTGACGTGTTCTTTCGGTTATTTCATCAAATCGGTTTGAGCCCGTGGCCCTTAATTCCGCAATTTTACCGGCCGCAGATATTGAGATTTTATTCTCCGGATGATCCCAGTAAAATTTATCCTGAGAGTCAGCGTGCTGTTCAAGTGCTGCCAGCGGATCGATCGGTGCAATGGGTAGTGTGATGGAAATGAGCCGGTCCGCTCTCTCTTTTTCCTGTGAAAGAGCATGCAGAAACGTCTTGAACGAGTCACTGTCGAGAGTTTCTATAAATTTTGTAGTCGTTTTTGGAAATCGGTCTGTAGTAGCCATGCATATTCAGACAGGTGATAATTTATAACTTTCAATATAAATTGAAAGTTTATCATTCCAAAGTAAAAAAATAAAAAAAAGAGAAGTTTATACTCTTGTTACTATATGGTGCTGAATAAGTTATGCGGGGTTTGCCTGACCCGGTAATTTGGCGTGAAACAGGATGAAAAAGAATGGAGATATGCATCTTCTGCCCGTTTTCACTGCAATCCGCCGGTGAATCACTGCTTGTCAGTCAGGGTCTATTTTGCGTCGTCGGGCTGTCCGGTTTTAAACGGATTTTCGATGCCGTACTCAACAGGGTCGAACTCAGCCAGTTCAAAGAAATAATCCCACGCCATTTCACTCTGGCCATTTTTTTTGACCCAGTTAGGGTGGCTCTGCTTAATCAGGCCAACAACACGCTTGGCGTACTTCAGTCTCTCGCTGTGGTCATCGATGTTGGGAATAGCCGCAATCATCAGGTCTAAATTGTAGCCGCAGTCGTAATCTTTTGGTTTACCTTGTTTTAAAAACATGCTTATGGATAAAGTGGTAGTTGATTAGATTGGATAGAGTCTAAATTTACGATTTTCGTACCACTAAAGTAAAAAGAGAGTATATCTTTATATGACCATCCGGTTTCGGCGAATCCTTTTGCTCCCCACTGGCACATTCCCACTCCGTGGCCAAGCCCTCTGCCCGAAAATGTGATAGTCCCGGCAACCTCTTCCCATTCAAAATTTGTGCTTCGAACAGCTCTCGGGCCAAATATGTCATTCAGAAAGAGCCTGAATTCATTACCGGTAAATTGAATCACTTCACCGGCACGATCTTTCAATAGAATACGGTTAATGCGGCCGGAGGCAGTTCTTTCAAACTCGTGGTCCACAAAGCTGAATCCGTACTGTTTGCGAATGATCTCCCGTAATTGAGCACGGCTGACCGAGTATGACCATTCATAATGGGGCGATGCGGAACACATGACGCCATCCTGCTGACTTTTCAGGTAGGGGTGGGGCAAGCCGTCCCAAACCTCTTCGTTATTGGCTGTGGTACCGCCGCAGGTACTGGAGTAGACCGCCAATATCAGCTGACCGCTCCAGGTGAGAATTTCTCCGCGTGTGGCGCGGGCTGCTTCGGCGTAGTGGGTTTTACCCTGAATCTGGCCAACGTACATCTGGTTGGATTCGTAATCACGCATATCAAAATCGGAGTAGGGAGATCGGGC
>CAZKIZ010000502.1:0-2147 GCA_964552935.1 uncultured Rhodohalobacter sp.
GCACAATTCAATTGTACCTATCCCTATAGCCATTTTTTCCACGATCTGATGAATATCCCCCTCAATCTCGCTAACGTGGGTTAAAAGAGGAGCCCTTTATTAGGGGGGGACTTTTATGCTCATGATTTAACAATCGAACCCAGGTTAAATGTACTTTTCAACAAAATTTGAACCCATCTATCATTTTACTTTACCTGGATCAGCGTTTATCACAACAAAAAAAATTACGATCTCTGCCTTAAACTGTTACATTGACTCAAAGTAATTTCAAATTTCAATCATCGAAAATGAACTATCGAACACTCGGCAAAACCGGTTTTAAGATCTCTGAAATCTCCCTGGGAACGTGGCAGCTCGGCGGGAAATGGGGAACGAACTTCGATGAAAAAATTGCGGCGGAGACTCTGGATACAGCCATTGAAGCGGGAGTAAATTTTATCGATACGGCCGATGTGTATAAAGGCACTGAAAGCGAAGTTGCCGTGGGAAAAGCGGTGAAACGGACTGATAAACAAATCTACGTGGCTACAAAATGCGGCCGGCAGATCAATCCCCACATCAATGAAAATTACACTCCGGAAGTTCTCCGGGGATATGTAGAAGATTCTCTTCGGCGGATGAATCTCGAAACGATTGACCTGATCCAGCTCCACTGTCCGCCCACCGAGGTGTATTACCGACCTGAAATTTTCGGCGAATTTGAAAAGCTGAAAGAGGAGGGAAAGATTCAGAATCTGGGCGTGAGTATCGAAAAAGTGGAAGAGGGGATCAAAGCCCTTGAGTACAATAATGTGACCTCCATCCAGGTGATTTATAACATGTTTCGGCAGCGACCGCATGAACTGCTTTTCCCGATGGCAAAAGAGAAAAATGTGGGTATTATCGTACGGGTGCCACTGGCGAGCGGGCTGCTGACCGGTAAGTTTTCGAAGGAAACCACATTTGGGGAAAAGGATCACCGCAACTTCAATCGTGAGGGGAAGTTTTTTGATGTGGGCGAAACCTTTTCAGGAATTCCATACGAAAAGGGAGTGGAAGCAGTGAATGAGCTGAAAGAAATTCTTCCGGACAACGAAAACCTGGTCCACCTGGCCCTTCGATGGGTGTTGATGCGCGATGAGGTGAGCTGCGTAATTCCCGGCGCATCATCTGTGGATCATGTGAAATCCAATGCCGAAGCGACGAAAAAACCGCCTGTTTCTGATGAGATTATGAGAGAGATAGATCGGGTGTACAGTGAACAGATCAAACCGCATGTGCATCAGCGTTGGTAATTGAACGGTTTTTGATAACTAAAGCCACTCACCAAATGAATTTATACTCGTTTCATTTCAATTATTTACGTTGATTTTGTACTATATCGCAAAATCATTACTAACACTACAGGTTGCTTTTCAAAAAACATACAGGAGATAGTATGAACTGGAGAAAATGGATATTTTATGCGAGTTTAATCTGTATTGTAATTGCCGGTTTGATAGGTTTAATAGCTGAGTCAAACGGCGTAAGCTATTATGCCGGGCTCGTAACCGGCTTGGCAATCTTAGTACTTATTATCACGGTAACGATGCCCGGAAAATTTTTAAATGCACGCTAATCTAACTCATGGATTGCAAACAATCCCACTTCCAGATCGATCCTTCAGTAACTTACCTGAACTGCGCCTATATGTCTCCTCAGCTCAACGCTGTTGAGGAGGCCGGAATCGAAGGGGTCCGCCGGAAACGGAATCCGTTTAAAATCTCACCTGAACTCTTTTTTAATGAGACCGAAAGCCTCAGGAAAGAGTATGCAAAGCTGATCAACGCATCAGAACCTCGTCGTATCGTGGTGATTCCATCTGTTTCGTACGGGATGGCAAACGTGGCCAAAAATCTTCCGCTGTCGAAAGGGGATAATATCATTGTGGCGGATGAACAGTTTCCAAGCAACATCTACCCGTGGCGCGCAATAGCGAAGGAGAGAGGTGCTGAAATCATTACTGTCTCACCACCCGGTGAGTTCAAAGATCGAGGGAAGCGGTGGAACGAGAGAATCCTGGAAACGATCAGCCCCAAAACCAAAATGGTGGCAATCGGGAATATTCACTGGGCGGACGGCACGCTGTTTGATCTGAAGGCGATCCGCAAAAGAACGCGAGAAGTTGG
>CAZKIZ010000503.1:0-2138 GCA_964552935.1 uncultured Rhodohalobacter sp.
TCGCCCACAACCCAATTTCTTGGTGAATAATACAGGTTAGTAATCGTCTTATCTCATTTAAAAAGTATAATATACGAGTTTTCAATACAATATTTGAATGGAAAGAAATCTACCAGCTGTTCTTTGGTTCGCATTTAAAAAGTGATACCTTTTTAATCGTAACAAAAACCAATTTTTACTTAAACGAAGCTCTTACTATGAAACGTATGTTATACCCGGTGCTGACGGCACTGTTATTTGTTTTTATCACCATAGGCTGCGAAACACCATCAGCCGACGGCGACGCGACGCTTAATTCACAAATGGATTCTGTGAGCTACAGCCTTGGTTTTTTCTATGGCCAAAGCCTGGCCGCTGAGGGAGTGGAATCTCTTGAGGATGAGAAGTTCATCGACGGTTTAAACCGCGCACTTTCACAGGGTGAATCTCAGATTGACCAGATGGCGATGCAGTCGCTTATGCAGACGTTCCAGCAGGAAATCACCCAATCAGCAGAGGCCAGAAGAAGTGAAGAAGCCACGGCAAATATCGCTGCAGGCAGTGAATTCCTGGAAGAGAATGCACAGAATGATGACGTGATGGTTACCGAAAGCGGCCTTCAATACCGCGTTATTGAAGAAGGTACAGGCGCTCAGCCTACTGCCGAGAATGAAGTGGAAGTGCACTATCGCGGTACGCTTATTTCCGGCGAAGAGTTTGACAGCTCCCACAGTAGAGGCCAAACAGCCACATTCCCGCTCAACAGAGTTATTCCTGGCTGGACAGAAGGCCTTCAGTTGATGAGAGAAGGGGCCACGTACGAATTTTTCGTCCCCGCAGAACTCGCCTACGGAAACAACCCTCCTCCCGGCAGCCCGATTCAGCCCGGATCCGTACTTATTTTTGAAGTGGAGCTAATCGACGTTAAAGATTAACACCTGACCTTTTTTTGCTTAGTTTTGAATCGCGGGTAGATCACTCTTCCCGCGATTTTTATTTCAGGATTTCCTCTTCCTCATCAATTCTGTACGTTTCAATACCTTTTTCATACCAACCTGTTCAATATCAGATTCCTTATTTTCGGTTAACTCCGGAAAACATCCGATTCATTACACAGCAGCTTGTCAAACACTCAAAGCATTCACCCATGGATACGCTTGCCATCACCATGAAGGTCCGCCAAAAGGCCCGTGATCTCGGCTTTGATGCCTGCGGTTTTTCGAAGGCCGGTCAGCTCGGTAAAGAGGCGCGCCGCCTGGAGAACTGGCTGAATGAGGGCAGAAATGGCACCATGACATGGATGGAAGATAACTTTGAAAAAAGAATCGATCCGACGGTTCTGGTGCCCGGATCAAAAAGTGTTGTAAGTGTATTAGCGAGCTATCGGTTTGAAAAAAACGAACTGGACGATGAGATCAATCCGGGGCCAAAAATAGCGAAATATGCCCGGGGGCGCGACTATCACAAGACGTTCAAATCTCGTTTAAAAAAACTATTCAACTTTACAAAGCAGGAAGCCGGCGGCATCGAGGGGCGGGTATTCGTGGATTCAGCACCCGTGATGGACAAAGCCTGGGCGGAACGCTCCGGACTTGGATGGATGGGAAAAAACGGCAATATGCTCAATAAAGAGCTGGGGTCCTGGTTTCTGATCGGCGAGATGATCGTAGACACTCCATTTGTGTACGACGCTCCCGTCTCAGATCACTGCGGAAGCTGTACCCGCTGCCTCGATGCCTGTCCCACAAATGCCATTTACGAGCCCTACAAAATCGACAGCAACCGCTGCATCTCCTACCTGACGATTGAGCTGAAAGACAGAATTCCCGAGGAACACAAAAAAAGCCTCGGATCGTGGGCTTTTGGGTGTGATATCTGCCAGGACGTTTGCCCCTGGAACCGAAAGGCGAAGCTGAGCAGTGTAGACGATTTCACCCCGCGCGACCAGGTACTGCGCCCACCAACGGGAAAGAAGTGGAGTGAAATTGATGAAGAGACATTCAACACCGTCTTTGAAGGGACTCCCGTAAGAAGAGCCAAACACAAATGGTTTACCCGCAACGCTGAAATAGCAGAGAAAAACATTTCGGCAAAAGATTAAGCACCTTCGTCAGACGATTGTCTCTTTCGTCTGACGAATCATCAACGCCCCTGCATCT
>CAZKIZ010000504.1:0-2116 GCA_964552935.1 uncultured Rhodohalobacter sp.
CTCGATTATGAATTTATTGAATACCGAAAAGGGGACCTGGTACGTTTAGATATCCTGTTGAATGGGGATCCGGTGGATGCGCTCTCAAGCATTACCCATCGCGACAATGCCTATGAACAGGGGCGTAAAGTTTGTGCAAAGCTGAAGGAACTTATTCCGCAGCAGCAGTATGAAGTAGCAATACAAGCTGCAATTGGATCCCGCGTTATTGCGAGAGATACAATTCGTGCTCTGCGCAAAGATGTAACCGCCAAATGTTACGGCGGCGATATCAGCCGGAAGCGCAAGCTTATTGAAAAACAGAAAGAAGGTAAAAAAAGGATGAAACAGGTAGGTTCTGTGGAAATCCCACAGGAAGCATTCCTGGCCGTATTATCAATGGATGAAGATTAGACCCGTATGAAACACAGAAGTATAGTTCAGCACCTTTTAGTTGTTATTGCTCTCATTTGCTTTATCCCTCTCCAGGCGCACGCCCAGTTCGAGGATCCTGATATTCAAAAAGTTGACAAGCAGGACCGGGCCCAGTTCGAACGCATGTTTGCCGATATCAACTGGACGGGGCAGGGGCTCTATAATCCCACCACGATCGACCGCATTCCAACCATTGAACTGCGCTCAAGACTACAGGCCGTTTACGGCGATCCTACTCAGAGTATTGGCGATCTGATCAATGAAAGAAATTACAGGCCCGGAAAAGCCGTTCAGTTTGAATACTGGTTTATCATAGACGGCGAAATTCCGATGATGATTTTAGACCTGGACGGACCGTTTGAAAATGGATTGGTCTATGTTGGCGCCAGCCGTTATATTGACCTGATGCCGCAGGTAAAGCGAACCTTCACCAGGAAATTGATGAATGAAGGAGACGATCTGGCTCCATTCAGTGATTATTTTTATTCACCGGAGCGGGATCAGTGGTATCTTGTCCGCTATCATAATGGCGAATTTGAAAGGGAAATGATCTCGCGTCCTGCTGCTTTTAATTAATTTATATCAGAACCTACGTTGAGCAAGAAATCAGGTAAATCTAAAAAACGGTATTTTTGGCAGAGCGACCCTAAAAAAACGAAGGAAGAGGAATCTAAAGCAAAACACTGGGCGCGCGAATGGCTTGATGCTCTCGTTTGGGCAGCTATTGCCGCGATTATTCTGCGGACGTTCTTTTTTGGCGCTTATCGAATTCCAACGCCATCGATGGAAAAGACGCTGCTTACGGGCGATTTCCTGATCGTCACAAAACTTGCGTACGGCCCCCGCTCACCCATGACGCTCTCCGTTCCCTTCACGGATATCTATGTTCCGGGAGTAGAAGTTCCGTGGTTCAGATTTCCGGGCTACACAGATATAGACAGAAACGACATCGTGGTGTTTAACTACCCGATCGATGTTGCCCCTGTTTCGATGAAAACAAACTATATAAAGCGGGCAGTGGGTATGCCCGGCGACAGGCTCCGTATCGATGATAAAGTTCTCTATGTAAATGGAGAAGAGGGCGAAGTATTTGCTCCTATGATGCAGCACTATCGCGTACAGATTCGCGAGAGAATCAGGCTGAGCCCGACTAAAGTGCGCGAGGCAGGTGGACGTATCGTGCAGAGCGGCAACGGCGTGCATATCATCAACATGACGGAAGAGACGGCAGAGGTTGTGCAGGGCTGGGGTGAAGTTGACAGTGTTGAACCGTTTGTGTTACCGAATGACTTTGATGAATTCAGCCGCCGGCCATTTCATTTTTCACGCGGGTTTTTAAATCACGATAATATACCGGAGTTCCAGGTTCCGTATGAAGGGCAGGAGGTTACGCTAACGGACGATAACTACCATCAATACCGGGATATCATTGAGCGTTATGAGCGTAACTCTGTTCAAAGAGATGGGGACCGGTTTATCATCAATGGTGAGGAGACGAACCGATACACCATTCAGCAGGACTATTACTTTATGATGGGCGACAATCGCGATGACAGTGAAGACAGCCGCTATTGGGGCTTTGTGCCTGACGATCACGTAATCGGCAAGGCAAGCATCATCTACTTCTCATGGGACGGCGAGCGCTGGCTCCCACGGTTTGACCGGATTTTTAATATGATTCATTGAGATTTGAGACAAGAGA
>CAZKIZ010000505.1:0-2095 GCA_964552935.1 uncultured Rhodohalobacter sp.
CGGAAACGTACACGTGTACGTTGAGCAAACCATTTTTGAGATAACGCAGTCCACAGGCAAAATTCGCAGGGTCTGACAATACGTTGAATAAAATTTTAATCTATGTTTGATGTAACTTACTAATGGACAAAGTGATAAAACAAATCAACTAATATTTGTGAATAATGCAGGTTAATTGTTTCTCAGAAGTATGTACGATTTTTTGATACATTCAGATTGACTTCCAGGTTGATGTCAATCAATGCTACTTTCTGACAATAGGAATTTGTCATAGTATTTGAAAAACTGCGATCAGGGAGCGGGACATATAATCGAGTTATTGCTTGTTATCGCATTTTCGCAAGAAAACTAAACCATGAGACTGATGAAAAAACTTGAGATCATAAAAGCAGACCTTACCAACAGTATACACGCAGAGGCTGTTTTAAAGCTTACTGATTTATATGCGCGCGATCCGATGGGGAAAAAGAGCCCCCTGACAGATGAAGTGAAAAGTACGTTAATTGAAAAATTGAGAGAATTTCCATGCTCACTGAATTTTATCGCGTTCATGGACTCGGAAGCGGCCGGAATTGCTAATTGTGTTTTCAGCTTTTCCACTTTTAATGCCTCAAGAGTTTTAAATATTCACGACCTTGCCGTAAATCCAAAATTCAGAGGAAACGGTATTGGCAGCGCACTATTGGGAGCTGTGGAGAAAGAGGCAAAAAAAGAGGACTGCTGCAAAATTACGCTGGAGGTGCGGGAAGATAACAGGGCGCTGAAACTGTATGAGCGTTCCGGATTTTCAAACGACACTCCTAAAATGTTTTTTATGGAGAAGTACCTGGGCTAATCTGCCTGATCCATTTATGGAATTTATTGTCTGAATGTACGTTGTTGATTATCAATTGATTAAGGCCATGGGATTTAAGTAAAACCGTAACCAATTTCAGCATATCATGATCAGATACTTTTTCATTGTCATATCGTTAACCCTAACCGCAGGCCTGTTTTGGCTTGATGATGGCGATAATTCCACTGCAGAGTTGAAAAGTATTGGGACGATCTACAATGCATCAGCAGCCTCCGCTGACACCACAGAGTGGGATCGCCCCCGTTTTTCGGAATATGAAGAGGAGCGGAACCAGCTTGCGGAGCTTATGAAGCAGCAGAATGTCAGAGACGCGAGGGTTGTGGATGCTATTCGGAATGTACCACGCCACCTTTTTGTGGATGAATCACAGCGAAACCAGGCGTATCAAAATAATCCGCTCCCCATTGGCCATGGGCAGACCATTTCACAGCCTTACATTGTTGCCTACATGTCGGAAATGCTGGAAATTGAGCCTGGTGATAAGGTGCTGGAGATCGGAACGGGCAGCGGCTATCATGCGGCGGTATTGTCTGAACTGACTCCCCACGTCTTCTCTATCGAAATTGTGGAGCCGCTGTTTGAACTCTCATCGGGCCGGTATGAAGAGCTGGGCTATCACACCATCAAAACCAAAGCAGGCGATGGGTACTACGGATGGGAAGAGCACGCCCCGTTCGACAAAATTATTGTGACCGCTGCTCCGGGCCACATCCCTTCACCCCTGATGGAGCAGCTGAAGCCGGGCGGAATTATGGCGATACCGGTCGGGAGTCCCTACCAAACACAAAACCTGATGAAAGTCACCAAAACCGAGGATGGCGATGTTCGCACGGAACGGATGCTGCCGGTGCGGTTTGTGCCGATGACGGGTGAGGCGCAGGATTGATTTAGAGTGAAAAATGAGAAGTGAAAAGGCAAAAGACAGAAATATTACACAAGACAGACTCTGGTTTTTAAAGCATAAACGTAAAACTCACATAAAGAATATTTTTTCACTTTTAACTTTTTTTGATTCTATGTGACAACGAGTCTTGATGAGTTGAACAAAGTGTATTGGACAATTAAACTGCTAAAAACCGCCAACTCATTGGTTTGCAACAAATTCCCTGTTGACGTATATTATAAGAGAATTGATACGTCAAAAGCCTTATGAAAGATAAACTTACTCTCCGTGTAGAAAGAACCCTCATTCAGGAGGCAAAAAAGCAGGCTCGAAAAAAAGGGACGTCTGTTTCCCGG
>CAZKIZ010000506.1:0-2074 GCA_964552935.1 uncultured Rhodohalobacter sp.
GTACTAATGGACAATGTGATAAAACAAATCAACTAACATTTGTGAATAATGCAGGCTAAAATCTAAACAAAGAACCTATTATGAACAAAGTAGCCATCATCGTATTTGCGGAATCGGGATCACATGAAGCATTGGGTCGTGTAGTTAATGCAATGGAGTTTGCCAAAGAGCTTCACGAAAACAACGACGATGTGAAACTGGTATTTGACGGTGCCGGCGTTACATTCATTCCGGAACTGGAGAATGAGAGTCACGATGCACATCCGCTCTACAAGACAGTAAAACCGACAATCGAGGGGGCGTGTAAATTCTGTGCCAAGGCGTTTGGCGTAATCAATGAAGTGCGAAAAACCGACGTAAATTTGCTGGATGACTATGACGATCATCCCAGTCTGCGAAGCTACATTGTGGATGGATATCAGATCGTGACGTTTTAAAATCCTGAGACTCGCGCAGTTCTGAAATCAGTGATCGGGGCGAACCGGGCATTGGCGGAGTTGAAGGGGAAATCGGAGAGCCTGCCCAATCCTGCTATACTGGTCAACTCTATTGTGCTTCAGGAGGCGAAATCGAGTTCGGAAATTGAGAATATCGTCACCTCAATCGATAAGCTTCTCATGTGACCCACCTGTACCCATCCCTCTTGGGATGAGACAGTGCATAAAGCGTGTGCCGAAGGCAGGAAAGCGACTGCGCAGAGGTGGATTCAGGTGACGTTATAACGGTAAAAGTTTTTCTGCCTATACCTGTTATCTCAAATCTGATCCCAACAATTCAACAGTTCAACAACGCGCAGGGCGCGTTACTCAACAGTTCCACAGTGGCCCTGAACCCTGCCAGGTCTCAGCTTTTTCACTTTTCACCTCTCACTTTTCCCCAGACCCCGCCAGCCCTTCATTGATAAAACATCGACACGTTTTTCATTCATGTCGATAAATTCTCTATATTTCGACACATAAAATCAACCTATCGAAATCATCGACATGTCGTATAGCCCGGACAAACCGCACATCTACCTGCCGCCGCTGCCTCCTGAGGTCGATATTGAGACTCCCGCCGTTCTGAAATCCGCGATCGGGGCGAACCGCGCATTGGCGGAGCTGAAGGGGAAGTCGGAGAGCCTGCCCAATCCAGCCATGCTGGTCAATTCTATTGTGCTTCAGGAGGCGAAATCGAGTTCGGAGATTGAGAATATCGTCACCACAAACGACAAGCTCTTTACCGCGCTATCAGCGGAGGACAGCAGCGTAGATCCGCAGACCAAAGAGGTGCTTCGTTACCGGCAGGCGCTCTGGAAGGGGGTGGGGAGGCTGAAGGAAAACTCCTTGTCGACCGATCTATTTATCGATCTGATGCAGACCATTAAGGAAACCAATGAAGGTGTGAGAAGTGATGCGGGCACGGTGATCGCCAATCCTAACACACGAAAAATTATCTACTGGCCGCCGGAGGGGGAGGAGCTGATCCGGAATCTGCTCGTAAACCTAGAGCACTACATCCATGCAGATGACGGGGTGGATCCGCTGATAAAAATGGCGGTGGCGCATTACCAGTTTGAGGCGATCCATCCGTTTGAAGACGGCAACGGCCGGACCGGAAGACTGATCAACATCCTCTACTTAATGGAGAAAGAGCTACTCAACCAGCCGGTGCTCTACCTGAGTGATGCCATTATTAGTCAAAAGCAGGCGTACTACAGGCTGCTTCGGGGCGTCACAGAAAAAGGGGATTGGGAGCCGTGGATTCTGTTTATGCTGGATGCGGTGGAGAGTACATCACGCCAGACGATGGAGCGAATCGGTCAGATTATCAATCTGCTTAACGAAACGCTGGAACATGCCAGGGAAACGCTGCCCGACCGTGTCTACTCAAAAGAGCTGATTGAGCTGCTGTTCGAACAGCCCTACTGCAAAGTAAAACACCTGGTGGATCGCGGAATCGCCAAACGCCAAACCGCCGCTGACTACCTCCGCGAACTGGAGGATGCCGGGATACTGAAGAGTAAACAGGTGGGGCGGGAGAATCTGTTCTTGAATGTTGGGCTGTACGAGCTGCTTTTATGAACGCTGAATAT
>CAZKIZ010000507.1:0-2068 GCA_964552935.1 uncultured Rhodohalobacter sp.
GCGCAATTCGCTTGTTCTTGCCAAAGCCCGTAAAAAAGGCGTTAGATTTGGCTGATCGTTTGGATCCGTCGATCACATAAATGCCTTGCAGTGGAAAGTCCACTTTGTCGGCATACTGTTCAATCGCCTGACGAAGTTCACCATCTTCCAGCGGTTCAAACTTGTTGAAGAGCGGCATAATCCAGGTCGGGGCGATGTACTGCATCACCAGTGAAAATGCGGTTACAGCAAGCCAGGCGTACACCCACGCCCAGGTTCCGCCATACTCAAAAAAGGCGATGATTCCGGCTAACAGCGGGCCGCCGATCACAACAGAGAGCATTAACCCTTTCAGGCGATCCATTGTGAAGGTTTTGGCATCTGTTTTATTAAACCCGAACCGTTCTTCAATCACAAACGTAGAGTAGATACTGAAGGGCATAGAAATGATCATCTTTGCGATCACAAGAACTCCAATAAAAATTAGTCCCGTACCAATTGGTCCGAACTCAAATCCGCGCGCCCACTGGTCCAGCACGTTGAACCCTCCTGCAAACCAAAACCCAAGCAGAAGCAGCAGATCGAATGTGCCGGTGATAAATCCAAACTTCGTATTGGTACGCGTATATTCCTGCGATTTGGCGTAGGTATCTTCATCATACACATCCTTGAATTCGTCCGGCAGTTCGGTGGAGAGCGCCTTCAAATTGAGCCGGTTTGAGATAATACCCAGCGTAAAATCGACTACAATAGCCGCCAGGATAATGATGGTGAAAATATTCATACAACAGGTTTGATTGTTTTTTCAGAACATTGAAGATACAGGTTAATCGGGAAATTGTTAGAATCATAAACAGGTTCTCCCATAACTGATTTTGACATACCATCAGCTCGTAAAATTAGTTCACAAAACCTTAATTTGAACTATCCTTAACAATCGGTAGACTCTGCCTGTCCCTGAATAATTTAAATTGAATCATGACCTCATTTCGCTCATACATCCCCGCACTTCTTTTAATCTTTGTTATATCCTGTGGAACCACTCAGCCGCCCGCTTCTTCTGAAGCTGATTACACCTACAGTCCATGGGATGGTGCCGTAATTCCCTCGTGGTACAATCCGGCTGACTACGATACAATTTCAGTGGTTACATGGAATATCGAACATTTCGTAGATGACTATGACAGTCCCTATATCGACCATCCCCGCGAAAACGAACCGGCTGATAACCTGCCTGAACGGCGGCGTCTGCTGGCTGATGCCATCGCTGAACTTGATGCCGATATTGTAGTTTTCCAGGAAGTTGAGAGTGCATCATATATTCAGGCGTGGGCTGAGGAGCATATCGAAGAGATGGGCTATCAGCTTTTTACGGGAAGGGAGAGCACCGACTGGTATATGAACGTTGTTATAATGAGCCGCCTGCCACTGGGAATGCTTTACAGCTACGCTAATATATCCACGCCCATGCTTGGGCAGACGGACAGTGACGGGAATCCATCACAGCAGCATTTTACCAATAACCGGATGGTTTCTGTTGATGTACTAGTTAACCCTGAGTACACATTCACTCTTACAGGAGTACACCTGAAGGCCGGCAGGGGCGATCGAAACGAGGGATGGAGAAAAGGGCAGATTGATCTTCTGAGAGCCCATTACAGCCGGCTTCTGGCCGAAACGCCCGGAGCGAAGATTCTTCTCACGGGCGATCTGAACACCCAGCCGGGAGATCCTGAGTACAGCCGGATGCTGGGTGAAGATACCGATGTAGTATTTGTTGATCCGATGTCCGGACGCGAAACACTGACTCATCCCACCGACAGGCCAACCCGTCAGCTCGATTACGTCATTCCCAACAATTATATGATGGAGAGCAAAGTACCCGGTTCCGCTGTAATACCTATGCCGTTCGATGAGGAGACGATGAGATTGATTAGCGATCACCGGCCCGTAATGATTCGCTTTGTAACGACAGGGGAGTAGTGTGGTCTGTGGTCTGCCTGCAACCTGGCTGAGTTGTGATTATTTATGGCTCTATGTTGATTAGTGTGGGTAAAATACAATGCCCCATCTTTATTGGAATAAACAT
>CAZKIZ010000508.1:0-2052 GCA_964552935.1 uncultured Rhodohalobacter sp.
CTCCCAGCATCGTAAGGGCGCAGGATGAATGTGCAAACGGTGTGGCAAGGGTTGAAACCAGAATCAGTTTTATTAACGGGCTGATTTCGGCGATCACATTTAATTTATACACGCCAATGCACATTAAAGTAACGTGTGCCGCATCAAGTGCAGATATTCCAACCGATCGTTCGAATATGTATACAATCAACAAAGAAGATTCGGAGGATATTATCAGCAGCACCCTTTCTAAAGCGGCAGAAAAATCTCTAAAAGATGATGAACCGTTTTATCTCGAAATGAAATAGAGACGGCTTCAGGATGATATTAAATCCGGTCTTTCTCATTAAAGGCCGGATTTATTTATGCGTAGCAAATTGAAAAATTCAGCCCGGGAAGTTGTAACGTGAGCTGCGATTAAGAGAAAAAAGCTCATAATTCTGTTATCTATGTAAAAACATGGGCTTGGTGATTAATCCGTTTCATTAGGAGGAATTCGCCACGGTGTTTTGATGGTAACCTAAGGTAAATAAAAAAGGCGACCCCGTTACAGAATCGCCTTTATCTGTCTTGATATGTATGCAGTCAATTGTTAGAAAGAGAACCGCAGACCCGCGCCCAGCACAAATTGGTTGGCATTTCCCCCGAGGCCGCCAAGTTTTGCTTCTGCAAAAAGATCAGCGAAATCGAGATTGTACTCTACACCGCCACCGAGGTTCAGGCCTATTTCTGAGTCACTCTCAGAACCTGAAAATCCACCAAAATCGGTTGAGGCTTCTGAACTGATATTAATACCGGTGATGTTGATCCCGCCAAGGCCGTACAGAATCAAATCATCTTCATCCAAAAAGATATATTGACCATTCAGATTAAGCTCCCAAACGGTTAACGTGCTTTCAAATGTTTCACCAAATCCTGATTCTGTAACCGTATCGGGAAAATAGAAGGTGAAATCTCCCCCGACCCTGATAACCGGTGTTATAGCGTAGTATCCGTCAGCGCGAATTCCAAGGTCGTTGTCGAAACCTCCAAAGCCTCCAATTCCTGTACCAAATACCAGTCCTATTCCTGCTTTAATATCTCCTTCCTGAACACTGCCTTCTGTTTGTGCGTAGGCAGAATTAGTAATTGATGAAGTTCCGTATATTAGAGAAGCGACAAATATAATGAGAAGTAGTTTTTTCATAGTTCTATTCTTATGTTATTTTGATTTTATGGTAGTTAATGACCGTCTATTATTATTGCGTAAACTATACTTAATGAGTATCACGAAATAAGTTTTTCTGAATGAGTATAAATTCCGACTCAGGTAGTAATTCAAAAAGAGATGATGCTTCTCAAAGCAGCTTACAGGATGAATCCTACGTAAAAAGTGCTTTGAAAGGCGATCAGCGTGCCTATCAGAAACTGACGGAGAAGTACCGCCGGCCTCTGCAGTTTCATGTTTCGAAAATGGTAAAAGAGAGCGAGCAGGTGGAAGATCTTGTGCAGGAGGCACTGGTAAAGGCTTTCGATAATCTCGAATCGTACAACAGCAGTTACGCCTTCTCTACATGGCTCTACAGAATTACCACCAACCACACAATCGACTACCTGCGTAAAAAGAAACTAAAAACAACGTCCATTGACAAACCGATCAAGACGCGGGAGGGTGAGCTCTCTATTGAACTTCCTGACGACGATGCAGAGACAGACCGGGCCATTATAAAACGCCAGCGGAAAAAAATTATAACGGCTGCAATAAAAAATCTTCCCGATAAATACCGGACGGTCATTGAAATGAGGCACATTGAGGAGCTGAGCTACCAGGAGATTTCTGAACAGCTTGATCTGCCACTGGGCACTGTTAAAGCTCATATCTTCCGCGCCAGGGAGATGCTCTACAAAGCGCTGAAAGATAAACGAGATAAATTTTGATTATCTGATAGCTGTATCTCTCTTTTTACGCACTCTAAATAAGGGATCGTGCCAGAGTGCACTTTTTACAAAACTGAGTTCGATTGTTGATTATCAATTATAAAAGTCCCCCTTACCCCGCGAGGGATCCCTTTTATAAAAAAGAAAGTCAAGGAT
>CAZKIZ010000509.1:0-2043 GCA_964552935.1 uncultured Rhodohalobacter sp.
CTAATAACCACAAAAAAGAAAAGAGACCAGGCAATGAAGGATGCCGAGAAAGCCGGATTTCTAAGAATATTGGAATACAAGGAAATAAAAGAGGAAGCTGACAAAATTCCGGGCGATGACCTGCTGTCGAATTATCTGAAGGAGAACTACTACCCACATATTCGCGCCAACTGTGCGCCAAAGACCGGCGTAAGCTACCGAAATGCGATGAACCACTTTATTCGCATTTGAGGCGACAGGGTGATGAAAAAGTATACTCGAAAGGATATTCAGGACTACAAAATACATCGCTACGATGTGGATGGCATTCAGAAGATTACAATTAATATCGAAATGCGTTCCATTAAGAGTGCTTTCTACTGGGCGCACAAAAATGAAATGCTTGATCGAATGCCGTACAAGGGACAGGATTACCTTTTTGAAGCCAAAGCCAACAGGCGTGCATTCGAAGAGTTTGAAATCAAGAAGCTCTTCAGGGTGACCGAGGGAAAAATGATCGGGCTGAATGTCCGACTTGCCTACTACACAGGTATGAGGATTGGTGAAATGTCAGACATCACCTGGCGAATGGTAAACCTTGATGATAAATACATTCAGCTCCCGGCCGATATTACCAAAGCGAACGGCTCGAGAGCCGTGCCATTGAACGACAAAGCATTTAACGTTATCAAGATCTTCGAAAACCAGCTCAGGGCTAAACAGCGCAAAAATCCGGAGTGGTACAAAGATAAGGAGATCAGTGAGTGCCATGTTCTGCAAAAGCACAGGGGTTATGGGAAGTATGAGAGGCGTGGAATTCAGGATATGTTCCGCAAGTCTATGAATGAAGCCGGACTGCCGAAAGAACTGAAGTTTCACTGTTTGCGTCACTCCTTTGCCACTCACGTGCTCCAAAAAGGAGCTGATATCTATGGCGTGAGCAAAATTATGGGTCACTCTACCCCTGTCGTGACAGCTGAGTTCTACGATCACAGCTCGGCACTGGATTATCGGGGAGTAACAGACCTGCTGGGTTGAGTTAAATTATAAAATTAAGAAACGATACCAACCACTTACAGGCTGGCTGCTATACGTTCTGCCCATCGTATAGCACGGTCTTTTATCTCTTTTTCAGCGTCTATGACTTTTAATCTTTTCAGTAGTGTGTCAACGTCAATCATCTCATCGAGAATCAAACGCCGTACAAACTCTGTATCCTATTCACGAAATGCGATCAGCTTACTGGCTGCCAGGTCATGCGCCTCAATACAATAACCAATATTCTGCTCATCCATGTAATCCTGAACCTTATTCGTTCTTTTCTCCCATCCTTTCGGCAGTTTTGCTGTTTCAATGGGTACCCCGTGAACATAAAATCCATGAGTTCTATGAAACGGTGAATTCTCTCCCAACGCGCCATCAATCTTATCAACGGCTTCAGGCCTGTTCTTCGGGGATACATCCACTTCAATCGATTTTCTCAGCTCTGCAGGAGCCTCGGGGAACTGTCCCAGAATGGCCTGTGAGCCAAAAATGATCAGTTCCTGATCCTCAGAAACCGTGCAAGCTGCCCGAATGGCGTGTTCCAGCTGTTCTCGATTCATGATTGTTTAAGTTCCTCTTTTAATTGTTCAAACTTACTCTTTTCATTTTCCGTGAGCACATGCCAAAAAGGGAGTGACTGCCTTAAACGAACAGCTCTCTCGGAATCGGACTCCATAAATTTTTTCAACCTCTGAAATGAACTGTTTTCAAGAAGATTCTTCCATTCCAGCAGCTCCAACTTCTCACCGGTAGAAGTTTTATCGATTTGCTTATCAAGAAGGGAGATGGTTCTTGGTATAATTTCCGGATTTGATTTGAGTAGTTTTGTCCAGATTTTTGATTCTGCCAGTGATCTTTCATCCAGATCCCGGTGACTTTTCATCGAAGCAGATTCATCACTTTGTGGATTTAGATAATCTTTTGGATCAATCCCCCACAAATGAATCATCCCTTCTTCTGTTAGAGAGGGTTTTGTCTCCAGATCAGCAACGGTTACGCCTCTGATATCAATCGTTACAT
>CAZKIZ010000510.1:0-2040 GCA_964552935.1 uncultured Rhodohalobacter sp.
TCCCTCCGGGGCATTGCTGCCCGTCTGCACGCTGTTTCTGCGGGCTGACGACAGATGGGTATTTCAAAGCCTTCTCCGTTTTAATAAATCTATAATTTTTTAATCCTCTGCTTTGGCTGAAGAAAAGAATAACCAATTAGATAAAACCGAAAACAGATCGGGTAAAAAAAAGGGCTCTCCAAAAGAGAAGTATCCCGGGAAGCCGGGAGGCAGATCTGGTCGCGGCGGACTCTTCTTCTGGATGTTAATTTTGACCGTCTTTCTTTTCTGGTACCTGCTAACCAGTGACGGCATGTTTGAAACTGCTCCTGAAATAGAGTACAGCCAGTTTCGCCTGGAACTGCAGCAGGATAACGTGCAGAAAGTTCACGTTCAGGGCGAGAAAATTGAGGGGGAACTCAGAGAAGAACGCCAGCTCAGGGCCTTTGCCGATGACACAACAGGGTACGATAGCTTCTACACGTATATCCCGTCATTTGGGGACGATCGTCTGTTTGCTCTGCTCGAAGAGCGTGATGTTGCAGTTTCTGCAGAACCGGAATCGGGCGAGTTTTGGTGGTATTTCCTCATTTTTGCATTTCCATTGATCCTGTTTCTCTTCATTGGATTTATTTTCTACAAAAGAATGCAGGCACAGGGGCGCGGCTTTTTTAACATCGGTAAAAGCCAGGCGAAACTCCAGAACCCGGAGGAACAGAAAACCCGGTTTGATGATGTGGCGGGACAGGAGGGGGCAAAAACGGAACTTCGGGAAGTGATTGAATTTCTGCAAAACCCGGAGCGTTATGAAAAGCTCGGGGCTAAACTTCCAAAGGGAATGCTGCTTGTGGGTCCTCCAGGGACAGGTAAAACCCTTCTTGCAAGAGCCACAGCAGGTGAGGCGGGGGTTCCTTTCTTTACAATTACCGGCTCCGATTTTATGGAGATGTTTGTAGGAGTAGGTGCAAAACGGGTTCGCGAGATGTTTAAAAAGGCGAAGGAGAGTTCACCCTGCATCATTTTTATCGATGAACTGGATTCGATTGGCCGGCAGAGGGGCGCCGGAGTTGGCGGTGGGCATGATGAACGCGAGCAGACGCTGAATCAGCTGCTTTCGGAACTGGATGGGTTCGAGCCGAGCGAAAGCGTGGTGGTGATGGGAGCAACCAACCGTCCCGATATTCTGGATAAAGCACTGCTGAGGCCGGGCCGGTTCGACAGGCAGGTTACCGTAGATCTGCCCTCGCAAAATGCCCGGACCGAAATTCTAAAGCTCCATGCCAAAAATAAGCCGATGGGCGAAGATATCGACTTTGAAAGAATCTCCCGAAGCACACCCGGATTCAGCGGTGCCGACCTCGAAAATCTTCTGAATGAGGCGACGCTCTATGCGGGTCGAGAAAAGAGAGATAAGGTTACTATGCAGGATATCGACAAAGCCCGCGACAAGGTGATGATGGGGCTTAAGCGGGAAGGAATGCAGATCAGTGATGAAGAGCGGAACATGCTGGCCTACCACGAGGCGGGCCACGCCGTTGTTGCCGCTGTGCTGCCGCACTCCGATCCGATCCATAAGGTGACAATTGTTCCGCGCGGAAAAGCGATGGGTGTGACGCAGCAGCTGCCCGAAAAAGAGAAATATCTCTACAACCGGGAATACCTGCTGGATCGCCTGGCGGTTGTGATGGGCGGACGTGCCGCAGAAGATCTGATATTTAAAACAGCAACAAGCGGTGCCCAAAACGACTTGAAACAAGTTGCGCAGCTATCCCGCAAAATGGTGACGGAGTGGGGAATGAGCGAACAGTTTGGGCATATATCGCTCGGCAGCGGAGAGCAGGAGGTCTTTCTGGGCAGAGATATGAGCCAGAAGCAGGAGTACAGCGATTCAACCGCACGTGAAATTGACAAAGAGGTACGGAAAATATCGAAAGAAGCGTTTGACCGGGCCCTGCAAACACTGAAAGATCACCGGGACGTGCTGGATAAAGTGGCCGATATGCTGCTCGAAAAAGAGGAGGTTCCCGGGGAAGATGTGGAGAAGCTGCTTAAAGATAAGGG
>CAZKIZ010000511.1:0-2029 GCA_964552935.1 uncultured Rhodohalobacter sp.
ACTGGCGTTACCATTTCCGGTGATCGCCTTTTTAACCGCTTTGGGATAATACTCATCAACCGGAAGCTTCTGGTTTGTGATGGCAAGAATAGCTGCGGCCTGCGCCCTGCCAAGTTTAAGCATTGCCAGCGGATCAACGCCGTAGATTGGAGTTTCAACGGCGCACTCCGTAGGACCGTGCTGTTCAATCAGCTTTGTTACCTCTTCAAAAATAAACTGAAGCCGATCGGTCTGACTATCCATTTTATCCATTCTCAACACGCCGAAGATATCCGCGGTGTAGGAAGTCCCCTCGACCGATAAAATTGCGTAGCCGGTGTGCCGAGAACCTGGATCAATTCCAAGGATTTTTCTTACCATTATGTTTACTGCCTTAAATATTAACTTGGTAGCTAATGAACTAGCTCGGGGCAGAGCCTGCGAGGTATCAACTTAAATATCTATTATTATTGGATAGAATATCTGCTTATTAAAGAGTACCCGAAGCTGTCCAAAAAGATACATATGATTTATGAATGCCTAAATAATTCGATCGTACTTCGTGAACATTCGAGTCTTTGAGCCTTCGTGGTAATAAAGTGCTGGTTATGGCCACGAAGACACGATGTCACGAAGCAACACGAAGAATTCTTCATACATTTATTTAAAATAAATAATTTTAGTCGGGTTTCAGTCAACTATACTTTTTGGACAGCCTTGGGCAATGGGAGATGATTCACAGTTCTTTAAAGCAGTGAAATGGGATATTTCAGAACTCAGAAAGTCATCCCCCTGCGCCCCTTCCAAGGGGGACTCTTATCTTTTCCACTACACGAATAACCAATTAACAAATAACCGAATCACCCAAACCCCCTACTCCTCGTCCGCATAAAGTTTCACAAGTCCGTCGATCATCTCTTCAGAGATACCGGATGTCACAAAGCCGCCGTCGTGAAAGAGGTTCTGCATCGTTACTTTTTTCGTAAGATCTGAGAAGAGCGTCACGCAGTAATCGGCGCATTCATCGGCGCTCGGGTTGCCAAGGGGCGCAATTTTTTCAGCAAACGTATACATGCTGTCAAATCCTTTGATGCCCGCTCCTGCCGACGTTTTGGTTGGGGCTTGAGAAACCGTATTCACACGAATTCCACGCGATGCAAGACGGCTTCCGTAATTCCGGGCAATGCTTTCCAGAAGTGCCTTGGCATCGTTCATATCGGAATATTTGGAGAAAATTCTCTGCGCACCGATGTACGATAGAGCAACAACGCTGCCGCCGTCATTTAAAATCTCTTCCTGTTCGGCATAGTGAAGCACTTTGTGAAGCGAGATTGCCGAGATATCAAGCGTCTGGTTATACCAGTTGTAGTTCAAATCTTTATACTCTTTCTTCTTCCGGATGTTAGGAGACATGCCGATAGCGTGCAGAATAAAGTCGATGCCGCCGAGCTCTTCTTTGACCTCTTTCATCAGCTTTTCAACATCTTTTTCATCCGATACATCACAGGGAATAATCTTTGCGTCTGTCTCTTCGCCAAGGGCGTCGAGCGTACCCAGCCGCAAGGCAATCGGCGCGTTAGAAAGAACAAAATCGGCTCCCTCCCGCTTGCACGCCAGAGCAATTCTCCAGGCGATACTCCGCTCATCCAGAGCACCAAAAATAATTCCTTTTTTACCTTTTAACAGTCCATACCCTTTTTGATCCGACATAATAGAATGTATTAATTACAGTTAGATTGATTTTTGGTCAAAATAACACGTTCGAACATCACATCGAAATGTTTAGAAATGAAAAGATTAAAGATGACAGATATTTAGATGAGACCTGACAGCATTCCCGCGGAATTAGGGCAGGTTTCTGTCAGCGTCGGTGAATAGCTCCCAACATGGTATGTCTGTTCAACCCAAATGGAACTGTTTACCCATTAGCCAGTTTCAATCATTGGAGCTCATCAAGCCAATTACATCAACTTTGACAGGTAATCTATCAGGCCTGACAGATCCAGTGGGTGCTCATATGTTTGACAATGTAATTAAATCATTAGATTAT
>CAZKIZ010000512.1:0-2023 GCA_964552935.1 uncultured Rhodohalobacter sp.
AAGAGTACAACAATAAAGCCGTATCTCTTTTCAAAAATCAGAATCACAAATACACCAACGGCAAGTAAGTACATGAGGCCCGGTCCAAATGTGCCCAGGTAGAACAGCAGTGCAAGTGAGACAAGGTAGAGAGCCGCGCAAAAGATCAATTTACGGGTATAAACCGGTATTCCCGGCACAAATGCGATCACAAGAAGGCTTATAACGGCAAACCCATCAGCAACGATCAGGTACGTCAGCCCTTCAGCATAGGCAGCATAAATACCGGGTATCAGCGCAATTAAACTTAACGGCATCAGGTAAAACACAGTTGCTGCAAAGAGGTGATCCCTCCAGTATTGAAGAGCATCATCTTCTCCGGGCGGCGCTGACGTATTTCTAAAAACTACATCCCGATAGGATGACCATACTATATAAAATTGGTTTGTATGTGAACCTTGATTCTTCACTCAGACATACCTTTTAAAATGGTAAAATAGAACGTACTCCCTTTGCCAACCTCTGACTCCACCCAAATCCGCCCCCCGTGCTGTTCAATAATTTTTTTACACATGGCCAGGCCCATCCCCGTGCCGATAATGTCCAGCGGAGTTTCAATTCCGGCATCTTTTCGCGCTACTACTTTCTGGATCTGGTTTGCATGAATCATGTTTGCAATAATCCGGATTTCGCCCTTCCTTGTTCCTCTAAAGTAAGTGCTGTCAAGTAGTGAAAAAAGGAGTGGAGTTTCAGAAATGTGGGCAATCTGCACATCACCCGAGAGGAGTTTTCTTACCGATTCGCTGCCCGAATTGTTTACCCGCAGGGTTGCATCGAGCCCTTGATCTTTAAAAAATCCTTTTTCATCTGCTACAAAAGTAGCCGCCTCACCGATAAACGATTTAATCGCAACCGTTACCGGAGTGAGTTCACGCTCCAGGGTATTTTCACTGCTGCAGCCGCTTAGAATAGCTAAAGAAACAAGAACTAAACTTTTCAACCTATTCATTTTGCTCCTTTAGTGTAAATTAATCAACACCGTTGGTAAACATTTTTTTCAGCTCATCATGGCTCATGACTTTTTTACAAGTCTCAATACTTAGCGGTTTTTCAATGTAATCTACTACGTGCCTGTATCTGCCCGATTTTTCCCGATCGGATCGGTTCACCGAAGAGGTTACCATCACAACGTGCACGTTTTCGGTATGCTCCAATTTTTCAAGCTTTTCTAAAAAATCCCAGCCGCTCATTGCCGGCATATTTATGTCCAGAAAGACAAGCATTTCCTGCCCGCTTTCTAGTCTGCTTCTGAGAAAAGAGAGCCCTTTTTCTGCACCGTCAAACGTTTCTATATTCCCAGGTATACCGCTCTCCCTCACCATGAGCTCATGGAGAAAGAGAATTGCCGCATTATCATCCACAATGATGATCTGTGAATCTGTCATTTCTCCTCCGGCGGGTCTAATTTTTCAATCTCTGCATTCATCTTTCGTATCATGTCGTCCAGCTCAACCGCCGCCTGATCAATTTCACCAATCAACTGTTCTCTGTCTTTTCCAACCAAGGTAAACTGCCCATAGTTTTTCACAACATCCAGCAGTCCCAACATTCGCGATAACGGACCCCTGAGCTCGTGTGACTGGATCCAGGCCACATCTTTCAACACTTTGTTTTGATTTTCCAGGTCTTTCAACAGAGTCTCGAGCAATCGGTTTCGCTCATGTATCTCTTTTGTTTTCTCACCTATCTCCTTCTCCAGCTTTTTGCCCTGCTGGGATTTCGCATAAAAAAGATGGACAAAATAACCCGCCAGAAACAGGCCCGTCAGTATTAAAGCGGTAAATAGCCTGGTTTGATAAAAGAACGGTTCAACTTCAAAAGTAATAGATGCAATTTCAGATTCTGTACCAAATTGCTCTGCCTTTACTTCGAAGGTGTAGCTGCCCGGGTTTAATGCTGTGAAGTACGCTACGTTCCTGTTTTCTGCAGATTGCCATTCGTCACTCAGTTCACGTAACCTGAATTGATAGTTGATCGTGTGCGG
>CAZKIZ010000513.1:0-2005 GCA_964552935.1 uncultured Rhodohalobacter sp.
ATAAATTCCGAGCCGTCTTTACGATAATTTACCGTATGTCCGAAAAATGAGTGGCCTTCTTTTAATCTCTTTCTCAGCTTATCAAGAACTGCCCGGTCCGTCTTTTCACCCTGCAACATTCGTGGGGAATTCCCAATTGCTTCTTCCCGGGTGTAGCCTGTCATGCGGGTAAAACCGTCATTCACATACACTATTTCAGGACCAGGCTTTTCAAGCTCAAGAGTGGTGATGACGATTGAATCGTAATCACTGCGGATTGCACTCTCAAGAAGATTTAGCGACTTCTCTGCGCGATCTTTTTCCGCCTGCAGCTCCGAAACAAGGTCTTCCAATTGCTTGGCAGTAGCCTTGTCTTCAATTTTGTTTTCGATAAAATTCTTTATGCGCTGATCCATAACTAGTTTGGTGCTTGTATTCAAAATAACCCCCGTAAAAAAGTAAATAAAATACTATTCCCGCAGTTTTCTGACAACCAAACATGCCGGCAATAACAAATCATTCCAATTAAGGGTATATTTTTTTGAAGTATTATCTACCCTTCCTCTGGTACCCACAGGTACACTTTTTCGACGTCACTTTGCCCAATTTATTTATGGAAATATGCGTGATTACACGCAAAAATACTAAATCTACCTCAGCAATATCTTCGCAATAGTATTCAGCTGCATATTTGAGGTGCCCTCGTAGATTTTCCCGATTTTCGAGTCGCGGTAGTATTTTTCCACGGGGTACTCTTTCACATAGCCGTAGCCGCCGTAAAGATCGATCGCCATCGAGCTGAGGTTTTCAGCCACTTCAGAGCTGTAATATTTTGCCATGGCCGCTTCTTTCAGGAACGGCTGATCATTCTCTTTCAGGCGGGCCGCGTTGTATACCAAAAGCCGGGCCATCTCGAGTTCAGTAGCCATGCGGGCCAGCTGAAACTGGACTCCCTGGAAGTCAGCGACGGCCTGACCAAACTGGTTTCGCTCTTTGGTATAGGAAAGTGCGGCATCCAGAGAAGCTTGTGCGATTCCGATCATCTGTGCACCGATGCCAATTCGTCCTTCGTTCAGCGTTTCGATCGCCACTTTGTACCCTTTCCCTACTTCGCCAAGAATATTCTCTTTTGGTACCCGCACATCTTCCAGCAAAATTTCGCAGGTTGAGCTTGCGCGGATGCCAAGTTTATTCTCCTTTTTAGAGATCGAAAACCCTTCCATTCCGCGCTCCACAATAAATGCAGTAATGCCTTTGTAACCTGCTTCCGGATTTACCGTTGCAAACACAAGGAATATATCCGCTTCATTGGCATTGGTGATCCAAAGTTTTGTGCCGTTCAGTACGTAGGCGTCGCCATCCTCTTTGGCAGAGCATTTCAGGGCAAACGCATCGCTTCCTGAACCTGCTTCTGAGAGACAGTATGCACCCACTTTTTCCGTAGCCAGCTGAGGCAGAAACCGCTCTTTCACATCTTCTGATCCCCATCGCAAAAAGGCGTTGTTCACGAGCGTGTTCTGCACATCCATAAAAACGCCAACAGACGCATCTACGCGGGAAATCTGCTCAATGGCTACAATGCTCATCATAAATGTTCCGCCACCGCCCTGGTACTTTTCAGGGATTTCAATTCCCATCAATCCCATCTCAAAAAACTGCTTAATCAGGTCGGGATCCAGCTTTGCGGCCTCCTCCATCTCCTGCACTTTCGGCTGAATGATGCTGTCTGCAAATTCAGCTGCAGCCTCTTTCAGCATCTGTTCGTCTTCGGTAAGTTTGGTGAGAGGTGGCATTTTTGTTTCTACAAGTGTCATAGTCGTCTGCTTTGTATGATTAACAATTTGAAATCGGTGATTGGCTGAATAGATTTGATATCAGAAGGTATGAATTTTTTGACTGTTTGTTTTCTATCGCGCCAACGGTAAATATAGCGAATCGGAAGCGCTTTTATTATCTCTTCTTAAATTTTAATACAGCCGGCGGGCTCACCGAAATTGAAGGTGCATCAAAACCGGACAACCGGTAA
>CAZKIZ010000514.1:0-2000 GCA_964552935.1 uncultured Rhodohalobacter sp.
ATCACTATAATCTTAAATCTCATATCTCAAATCTAAACCTACATCAGTCTCTTCCGCTTATTCAAATAGGCGAGCAGCGCAAGATCAAACGGTTTCTGCGTGTCGATCTCCTCAAAGTCTACAAGCGATTTGCTGCAGGCGATTTTAAAATCGTGTGTGTACTCCTTCACTTTTTTCTGGTAGTCCTCTTTAACCTGCGAGGGGATAACCTCAATTTCGTCGCCGGTCTCCATGTCTTCAAATAGAAATTTCCCGTCACTGAAGTCGAGCTCACGCTCACTCTGGTGCTCAAGCACGTTAAAGAGCAGCACCTCATGCTTTTGATGACGCAGATGGCGCAGGGCGGAAATCAGCGCATCGTGGTTCTCCACGTTTTCGAACAGGTCGGTCAGGATAACCACCAGGCTTCGGCGTTTCAGGCTTTCAGCCAGCGAATGGATAGCGTCGGCCGATGCCGATGCACGCTGCTCTTTCGATTTCTCTTTCTCCTTACTGAGTTCCTCTTCGAGATGCCTGAACATCAGCCGAAGATGGCTTTGTGTGGACTTCGGGGGGAGCTGAAACTGAATTTTTTCATCAAAAAGCGTAAGCCCGGTTGCGTCTCTCTGGCGGTTCATCATGTAGGCCAGGGCTGATGCAAAGTGAATAGCGTAGCGAAGCTTGCTCCAGTCTGCAAAATGTTTAAAATACATAGAACTGCTGGTATCGAGCGCAATATGAGCCCTGAGATTGGTCTCCGCCTCGTACTGTTTTACGTAAAATCGTTCCGATTTGCCGTACACTTTCCAGTCGATATGTTTAAAATCATCCCCCTGGTTGTAGGGACGGTGTTCGGCAAACTCTACGCTGAAGCCGTGGTACGGACTGCGATGGAGTCCGGACACAAAGCCCTCAACAATTTTTCGTGCTTTTAGTTCAAGCGGGGCGAGCTGGTTTAAAAGGTCGGATTGTAAAATCATAAGAGAACCTACCGGTTTATTGCCGTATCAACAAGATGAAAAGTTTCCAACGATCAATTTTGATGCATCATTACATTTTTATTACTCTTATCTTCAAAGTCTGCAATCATCTGCACAAATTCACGCTTTGAAATGCGTGTCCCGTTCTTATTCAAATAAAAAAAATTCAATGTCTACCGTAATTACTTCTGCCGATCAGATCAACTTTAAACGCTCCGAACTGAAGCCAATGCCGGTTCCGGATCAGGTGATGATGGTTAAACCCACCTATTTCGATGTGGAGTATGTAATTAATCCGCATATGAACAATCAGATCGGAAATGTAGATACAATGCAGGCGGAGAATGAGTGGGAGCACCTGCGTGATGGCTACAAAGAGCTTGGCTATAAAGTTCACGTGCTGAACGGCGTGAAAGGGTATCCCGATATGGTTTTCAGTGCTAATCAGAGCCTACCCTATATTTCACCGGAAGGAGAGCGTCATGTGCTTATGTCTGTTATGAACAGCAAGCAGCGCAAAGGCGAAGTTCCGTACATCGAAGAGTTTTACAAAAAGCAGGAGTACAAGATTCACCATATCCAGTCGGAGAATGTGGAGTCGTTTGAGGGGATGGGGGATGCTCTCTGGCATTTTAAACGCGGACTGATTTGGGGGGCGTACGGGTTCAGGAGTTCGCTTGAGGTCTACGAAGAGATTTCAGATCTGTTTGATGTACCGGTCATAGCTCTCGAACTGCAGAACGATAAGTTTTATCACCTCGATACCTGTATGTGCGTGCTGAACGAACAAACGGTATTGATTTACCGCGATGCATTCAATGAGGAAGGGTACATGTTGATACAGGCGATGTTCGATACTGTCATTGAAGCAACCGCGTATGAGGCAGAGAAGTTTTTTGCGGTAAATGCCGTCTGCCCGGATGGAAAAAACGTGATGATTCAGCAGGGATGCACAGACGTCAACCAGAAACTGCGTGATGCAGGATTCTACGTTCATGAATTCAGCACCTACGAATTTATAAAGAGCGGCGGCAGTGTTTT
>CAZKIZ010000515.1:0-1980 GCA_964552935.1 uncultured Rhodohalobacter sp.
AACCTGAGTTCGATTCTTAAAATTATCGGTTATCATAAAAAACTGTCCATAAAGGACGTCATCTCGCACTTGATGCGTGATCTTCTGCTCTTAACAGAGACAGGAGATACCGGATCGAAGTCCGGCATGACATAATTGTTGACTAATTAACTTTAATAACGCCCTTTTTGGACAGTTTTTGCCGTTTATTTAAATCGAACTCAGGTTGTGAATATCCGGTTTAAATCATTGCCGGCTGAGCAACTTTACGAAGCGCCTGCTCCAGGTCCCGGATCAGGTCTTCCGGCGATTCAATTCCCACGGAAAGCCGTATCAGACCGTCTGTAATTCCCGTTCTCTGTCGTATTTCAGGAGCAACTACGGCATGTGTCATAGAAGCGGGGTGCTGAATGAGCGTGTCTACAGTACCCAGGCTTACGGCAAGCGTACTCAGTTCAACACTGTTCATCATGGTTACACCAGCATCATAGCCGCCGGCGACCTCAAACGATATCACGCCGCCATATCCGCGGCTTAGTACCTGGCCGGAGAGTTCATGGTCGGGATGCGAGTGAAGGCCGGGGTACCATACCTTTTCAACGGACGGATGTTCATCGAGGTACTCAGCAACAAGAAATGCGTTTTCGTTATGTTTCGCCATCCTGAGCGGAAACGTTTTAATTCCCGAAAGAGTCAGCCAGGCGTCGAACGGACCGCAAATGCCGCCAAAGTTTTTTCTGTATACCGGCAGATCATATTTTTCCATCACTTCTGTTCTTGCCGTGAGGGAACCGCCAACAATAGTCCCGTGTCCGCTGAGAAATTTCGTGGTGGAATACGCTACAATATCGGCTCCGGCTGCAAGAGGCCGAAGATGATAAGGTGTTGCAAACGTATTATCTACCATGACCATCACCCCGGCTTGTTTAGCCATTTTGCATATCGCCTCGAGGTCGCATACTCGCATCGTGGGATTTGCGATGCTTTCCAGGTAGATCAGCGCAGTGTCCGGGTGGCGGTGCAGGGTTTTTTGCACTGTTTCAAGATCGTACGGATTGATGTGCGTGACCGATATATTGAAATCTTCTGCCTCCTCACGCAGAAATTGCGACGTACAGCCGTAAAGCACTTCCTGGGCTATAATTCTCTTTCCCTTACCAATAGCCATAAGGGCAGTGGTAATAGCGGCCATTCCCGACCCGAAAGCCATAGAGCGGGCATCAACGGTATTGTCGAAGGTTTCCATGTCGGTACGAACGCTTTCAAGCTGCTGACCAGTGGGGGTGCCGAGCCTGGAGTAGCTGTGTGATGCACCTCCCGGCTCATGAGCAAAAAATTTACGTCCCGCCTCAGCATTCTCAAACCTGAATGTGGATGTCTGGTAAATGGGCATGACGTGAGAACCGTAAGGATCATTTTTGGGATGGTCAGCCCGCGAACAGATGGTTTCGAGCGTTAATTTATTCATCAGAATCTCCTTTTTTGTTCAGTACTGAAATTTTTGATTGTTCTTTTACAACAGACAGCACAATTCCCGTGTAAATCTGTTCAACCCCCGGAATACGGGTCAGTGTTGAACGCAGCAGGCGCTCATACTCTTTTGTATCGGCCACAACTACATGCAGCAGGTAGTCGTACTCGCCCGTAATATTATAGCAGGCAAGAATCTCCGGAATTCCCTCAATGTGTTCCTTAAACTCTTCAATTCCCTGCATCTGGTGCACCGCCAGCTTTATAGAACAAAACACGGTGAGACCTTTTCCAATTTTTTCCCGGTCAATCCAGGCTGTGTACCCTTTTATAATACCGCTGCGTTCCAGTCGCCGAACCCGCTCCATTGTTGGAGTTGTGGTGAGCCCAATTTTACCGGCAAGCTCACTGTTGGTAATTCTGCCGTTTTCCTGCAGAATATCAATGATCAGCCTGTCTGTGTGATCCGGATCGTGCTGCATATCTGGTGATCTACTCGTTAATTTTATGTGGTTTAATTCTTTAGCCCTC
>CAZKIZ010000516.1:0-1975 GCA_964552935.1 uncultured Rhodohalobacter sp.
AATTCGCGGGTTCGGTTATTGACAGACCTGACTGCACCTACCGGATCTGTCAGCGTCTGGGTTTATGGCGAAGGCTCGCGGTGGAACTGTGGAGTATCACGCTTTGCGTGATGTTGAACTGTGGAACTATTGGGCGCACCGGCAGGGTGTAAGGTTCATCTACACCGATACACAAATAACCAACCCACCAGCTCAGTCAACCAGTGAGACCGCCTCTTTCTCTACTGATTTAGTGTGACCGTTTTGTATTTCGGTTGTCTCTTTCTCCTCGGATGAAAGCGGATCTGTTCCCTGCTTTTTCTTGTAGTTGAAGGTTGGCACTATCTCCTGCAGAAGTCCGCGGATCGGCACAATATCACCTTCGTGAATCAGATCAAACAGTTTCCCAATCTTGCCGTCCAGTTCCTTTTTGGAGAGTTTTCTGCTGCATATTGCTTTGAAGATTTCTTTGTGGCCGGTTTTATTGACTCCCTCTTCCGCGTTTAGCAGCTCTTCAAAGAGCTTCTCTCCCGGCCGCAGTCCCGTCACTTCTATCTGAATATCTTTACCCGGTTCAAGGCCGTGGAGCCGGATCAGATCTCTGGCCATATCCATAATTTTCACGGGCTCGCCCATGTCAAGCACAAATACTTCGCCGCCATCTCCCATCGATCCGGACTGCATAACCAACAGCACAGCTTCGGGAATCGTCATGAAGTAACGCTTCATCCGGGAGTCGGTCAGCGTAATAGGTCCGCCATTTGAAATCTGCTCCATAAAAAGCGGGACAACAGAGCCGCGTGATCCCAGGACATTGCCGAATCGCACGGAGACAAATTTCGTGTCGCACGTTCCGTTGTACGACATGCAGATCTCTTCCGCAACGCGCTTGGTTGCTCCCATCACGTTGGTTGGATTAACGGCTTTATCGGTAGAGACCATCACAAATTTTTCTACCCCATATTTGCAGGAAAGCTCCGACAGCACTCTTGTACCGCCAACGTTAACCCGAATCGCTTCATCCGGAAAACTCTCCATCATCGGCACATGCTTATAGGCGGCCGCATGGAAAATAACATTGGGCCTGTGTTCACTCAGTACCCGATCCATCTTATTTCTGTTCGCCACGTCCGCAACACACGGAATCAGAGTCGTTCCATAGCTCTTCAGTTCATTCTGAACGTGAAACAGCTCAGTTTCGTCAACATCCAGCATCACCAGTTTTGCTGGCTCAAGCTTAATGCACTGCCTGACAAGCTCACTGCCAATCGAACCGCCGCCGCCCGTCACCATCACCGTCTTGCCGGTAATTGAGTTCCTGATCGTCTCCATATCAATATTGACCGGCTCACGGCCCAGAATATCTTCGATACTGATATCGCGGATGTGCTTCACTCCCACAGGATCATCATTCAGTGAATGAAATGAGGGGAGCACTTTTATATTCATATCGGGGCGAATCGACTTCACCTCATCGATAATCTCCTTCAGGTCTTTCTTCGGGATTTCCGGAAATGCTACAATCAGCTGATCCACTTCGTGGTTGCGAATGTACTCCATCATCTTCTTTTTTCCGCCCAGAAAACGGGTTCCGTGGAGCAGAAGGCCCGGCATGATGCGGTCGTCAAACATTCCGCAGACGTTCAGGTTCCAGTGCTCATTTTTGAGGATATCTCTGAGGATCTGCTCCCCTTCGCTCTCTCCGCCAAAAATGATTGTGTGCTTTTTCCGTTTCCGGGGGGCATTCACAAGCTCAATATACATCCGCTTGCTTATCCTGAAGCCACCCACCAGCAATATCGCGTTCAGCATGGTAAGGGCCGTAAAGGCGTATTCAAAATTACCGGGGGATGAGAAGATTTCCGCCAGGGCCAGTGCAATGAAGCCACCGAAAAGCACCCCGCAAAAGATTCGTACGAGCTCTCGTATACTCATGTAGCGCCAGTTTACCACATCCATTCTGGCAAATGCTAATCCCGCAAGGATTGATATTACC
>CAZKIZ010000517.1:0-1956 GCA_964552935.1 uncultured Rhodohalobacter sp.
TACAGAGGCCATGATATTCAGAGTCGTTTTTTTCGCTGTTTTACTAACTGCCCTCGCCCTGGCTGAGGTACGCGGGCAAACGTCGTACGAGGAGAGGCGCTCAAACATCAACTCGCAGCAGGAGACAACCCGAAGCCAGATTGAAGATCTGCAGCAGCAGATCAGCAACTATCGTGAACGGCTGGGCTACGCTTCTGAGCGCTACGATCAGATGTATCGCCAATACGAGGAGCTTACCCGCGTGATGGCGCTGCAGGAGGAGAAAATCCGCCAGATGAGGCGCGAGCAGCAGCAGATACAGGATGAAATCAGGCTTGTGGAGAATAATTTAGCCGACCTTGAAAGGGAACTCAACAGCCTTATAGATGAATATAAGGAGACGCTGACCTACATTTATAAACACGGCCGCACCACCGAACTCGCCCTGCTTTTAACTTCAACGTCTATTAACCAGCTGATGGTCCGTTCATACTATTTGCGGAGGTTTGACCGGCACAGACAGGCGCAGGCGAACGAAATCCGAGAGGCACAAAGAGAGCTTGAAGAGGGTAGGGAAGATCTTGAGGAGACCCGCGAGCGGAACCGACGGTCAATTGCGTCGATACAGGAGGAGACCGAAGAGCTGGCAGAGCAAGAAGCTCAGCAAAAACGAAATATAGAACTGCTGCAGCGGGACAGGGATAATCTTGAGAGCCAGGTGGAGATACGGCAAAATCAGCTGAATGAACTGAGTGAAGCGCTGAACGAATTGATTGCGGAGGAACAGCGCCTTGAGGAGGCGGAAGCGGAACGGCAGAGGCAGCTCGAAATCGCATCGCGAATTGAAGATCCTGAAGAACGGCGTGCGGCTGAAGCACGACTGTCCACTCGAATTGGCCGGGTCAGCCCCATAAGCGAAGAAGAGATGGTTGAGTTTGAGTCATCTTTTGAGAACCTGAGGGGACAAATGCCCTGGCCGGTCGACAACGGATTGATAACAGAACGGTTTGGGGAGCGGGTTCACCCGGTATTTGGAACAAGAACAAATGTGCCGGGAGTCGATATCGCAACCTCACCCCGCTCAACCGTACGCGCAGTAAGCGCCGGATTTGTATTTGATATTGTGCCGGTATCCGATTTTGGTGAAGTGATACTGGTAAAACACGGCTCTTTTTATACGGCCTACGGCAACTTGAGCAGTATTTATGCGCGAAAAAACCAGGTGGTTCAGCAGGGTGATGTTCTCGGTCTTTCCGGTGATGAAGACAACATTCGCGGTGAGGTACTGCTGTTCCTGGTCAGAGAGGGAAGAGAGTTTGTGAACCCGGAAAGCTGGCTGCAGGAATCCGTTCAGTAGCAACTGAAACATGGTATGTCTTGTGCAGGGAAAGAACTTTAGAATCTGATGGGTATTTATTTGTGGCTTTGTAACTGGTTGCTATTTAGCTCAACTTTCGCAAAACCTATAGAATTGGCCACAGTTATCTTTAGGAGACGTTCTGTAGTGCCACATCCATTGTCTCATAACTGGATAAATCTCTTGTTCTGCCTTCTATTAACTGCCCTTGCAAATTGTATTTTCGATCTCATAGAAAAAAAAGCAATAATACAGACAAAGAGAGTCCCGCTGGGGACGCCATATCCGTAGCCCCAGGTCAGCGCAAAGCGGTGGCCTGGGGTTACAGCGAGCACAAAAATGAGAGCGCCGTTAGGTGCGATATATCTTTACCCTTGCAAAACAATCAATCTATCTTTACCCGCAATGTACTACATAGATTACGACTCAGACTATTTATATGTTTGAATTTTATGACTGTGATTGTAATCAGAGCTCGAATGATGCCACGCCTACGGCGCTTCTCTTCAATGTGGCATCTTAATACCCCATGGAAATGCTTCGCATTCCCAAGGGGCTACGGCTATGCCGCCCCGAAACGGGGCTGGTTTCATCCCTAAATAGGTGAATGCCATTCATTT
>CAZKIZ010000518.1:0-1939 GCA_964552935.1 uncultured Rhodohalobacter sp.
TCCCGAAACCCTCCAAGGGTTCCAAACCCTTGGAGGGTTGCCCCTAACTCGTCCTCGTCAACTGCACCGATTCTTTCCCTACTATATTCCTCAATCCGCTCAGTAGCTCGTTGTTCGGCTCCACCACAAACTTCCGAACGCTCATGTTCATCGGGCCTTTTGCGTGTTTGCTCAACACCCGCAGGCGGACCGGGGTTTCACCCTTATGAATGCTCATCAGCGTGGCCATCTCGGTCAGGTCATCTTTAGTCAGCAGTGAGGTTTCGAGCCGGAGTTTCAGCATCAGCTGATTCTGAAACTTTTCGCGCAGGTTTTGCACCCGTTCAAACGTATTCGCCATAATTTTTGGCTGGCCGCCGCGCAGGCTCAGAGTGCCGTCGAGCAGCACGATGGTATCGGGTGTCAAAAGCCCCTGGTGGCGGTCGTACACATCGCTGAAGACCAGAACTTCCATCGCCCCCTCAAGGTCTTCAATCTGAACAAACGCCATCGGCCGCCCTTTTTTGTCGCTGATCTGTTTCACCTCGGTGATAATACCCAACACCTTGATCTGCTCCCGGTCACCCATCTGGCCAATTCTATCCTCCGCCAGTGTGTGTGATGCAAACAGGCGAACATCCTCCCTGTACCGGTCCAGCGGATGGCCGCTCAGGTAGAACCCGATCAGCTCCCGCTCACGGTTCAGCCGTTCGATGTTGGTCCACTTGGGGCAGTCGCGCAGTTTCGGCTCATCAAAACCGGAACCGCCGCCGCTGTCTCCTCCAAAGAGGCTCGCCTGGTTTAATCTCTTCTCTTCCTGCTTTCGTGAAGCGTAGCTGATTACATCCTCCACGCTGGCAAAAAGCTGGGCACGGTTGTCATGCAGCGTATCAAACGCGCCGGCCTGAACGAGGCTCTCAATCGTGCGCCGGTTGCACACCCGCGTGTCGATCCGCGATGCAAAATCGAAGATACTGCGAAACTCCCCCTCCTTCTTTCGCTCTTCGGCGATCTGCTCAATGGCGTTTGATCCCACTCCTTTAATGGCCGACATCCCGTACTGAACGCGTCCGTCGCGCACCACAAACTTTCCTTCCGCCGTGTTGATATTGGGCGGATCCACCGGTATATCGAGCCGCTGGCACTCCTCAATAAAGAACGACACTTTTTTGATGTCGCTCATATTGTGGCTCAGTACCGCCGCCATATATTCAGCCGTATAGTTGGCTTTGAAATACATTGTCTGGTACGCCACCACCGAGTAGGCTGCGGAGTGAGATTTGTTAAATCCGTAGCCTGCAAACAACGCCATCTTATCGAACACATCCTTGGCCACCGCTTTGGTGTAGCCCAGTTCCTGCGCCTGACGCATAAATTTTTCCTCTTCGGGCGGCAGCAGATCGGCTTTTTTCTTACCCATAATCCGCCGCAGAACATCCGCTTCACCGAGCGTGTAGCCGCCCATCTTCTGTGCAACCATCATGATCTGCTCCTGGTAGACCATAATTCCGTGGGTCGGCTTCAGAATTCCCTTCAGATCCTCATGCGGATACTCCACCGTTTCTTCGCCGTGCTTCCGCTTGATGTAATCGGGGATAAACTGCATCGGGCCGGGACGATAAAGTGCGTTCATGGCGATCAGGTCATTGATCGTCTCCGGTTTCAGATCTTTCAGGTGCTTGCGCATCCCCTCTGACTCAAACTGAAATACACCTACCGTCAGTCCTTTTTTGAAAAACTCAAACGTCGGCTCATCTTCCAGCGGAATATCGTCCAGGTTGTACTCAATACCGTGATTATCCTTCACCTGCTGAATCGCTGTCTTCAGGATTGAGAGCGTTTTGAGGCCAAGGAAGTCCATCTTCAGCATCCCGGCATCTTCGATATATTTTCCGTCGAACTGCGTTACATAAAGATCCGCATCCTTTGCCGTTGCGATCGGGATATATTTCGTCAGTTT
>CAZKIZ010000519.1:0-1937 GCA_964552935.1 uncultured Rhodohalobacter sp.
CGCCAAACCGTTATGGAACTGATACAGGCTGGACTGGTCTGGCATTTGTGCTATTCTGTTTTTTAGGCTTTTTTATTTTCCTGTTCCATTCCACCAAACAGTATTATACAATCAAAAGCTTTATGTCATTATTTATCAAACTGCTCGATAAACATGAGATATCGAATGATACTTACACGTCGGGTTAAGATGGCTGAATCGTTTGGAGGATATTCTCTATCAGAATAAGGAAAAACAGTTATTTGCTATACTAAACAATCATAAAATCTTTTTTATCAGGGCTTTATCAGATGAGGGTAAAACAAAAAATGAGTGTCCCCAGAGTGCAAGCCTAACTTTTTACTGATGATTCATGATCGTGTACCTGGTCCAAAAATTTTTTATCTACTCCGTTCTGTTTTTCGCTGCACTGGTGATCTTTCCGCTGGGTTTTTTCGACAATACTGGGTATGTGATCGCGAGAGGCTTCTTTTTTGGCGGAATATTTGGTGGAGTTTATCTCTTCTATGATTTTAAAAAACGCAACATCTGGCCGCTCTACGATAATTTGAGATACCCGAAATATCTTATTCTGTTTATCTGCTTTATCGGGTTTCAGTCACTCTGGTATCTCATAAAACCGTTCATTTGATACATTCATCGGCCCTCATACTGGACGGTATCTTTTTCAGAGTTCCGGAATTCAGCATTCTGAAAGGTGCTTACCTGGAAGTGAAACCGGGCGAGGTAACCGCAATGATTGGCAGAAATGGTTCGGGAAAGTCTACGCTGTTGAAAATTGCTGCCGGTCAAATTCGGCCCGACTCAGGCATTACCGTTATCGATGGAGATAGAATCCATAATAAATCACTGAGAAAACGATTTGAGAAAATCAGCTATCTGCCGCAGGAATCGATGCTACCTTCATATATCCCCGTGAAGAGGTTAATCAACAGCCTGCCCCAATCGCAGAGGCTGACTGAGGATCCGCTTATTCAAAGAATCTTTGATCAAAAAGTTATTCAGCTATCCGGTGGCGAGAAGAGATACCTGGAAGTGGCGGTGCTTTTCAGCTTTGGAAGAAAATATATCCTGATGGATGAACCATTCAGCGGAGTTGAGCCAACTATTATCGACCTGATTATCGATAAAATTCGTGAGGAAGCAAATAACGGAAATGGCATACTGCTAACAGATCACATGCACCGATATATAACTGAAGCGGCAGACAAGGGGTATCTGCTTCATAATAAGCAGTGTTACAGGCTTGATGGCGACTTCACGGAAGAGTTGAAGAGCATGGGGTATTTGAGAAAGTAACCCTGTATTGTTTGCAAAATTTGTACCTGGCCACGGATGACAGATATTCAGCCAATACGGAAGTTCGCCGATCCACTACTACGATTGGCGGGGGATAGGAATTGTAAAGTAAAATGTGCTTCCTTTCCCCGGTTCTGAGTCCAAGCCTATTTCTCCGCCATGATTTTCAACAATACGTTTACAGGTAGATAAGCCAATCCCCGTCCCCTCAACCTCCTCATTACTGTGGAGCCGCTCCATAAATTCAAAAACTTTTTTCTCGTACCTCTGCTCTATGCCCATCCCGTTATCTTTCACACGAATCGTGTAAAAATCGCCCGCCAAATCTGAATCAACGGAGATAACCGGATCTTCCTCAGAACGGTACTTGATGGCGTTCGACAACAGATTTTGAAACAGGCTTATGAGTTGAGATTTCATGCCATCTACAACAGGCAGCTCCGAGCGGTTAACTTCAGCCCCCGTTTTTTGAATATCATCATTGAGCAGCTCAAGAGCCTGATCCAGCGCCTCATTCAAAGAGACCTGTTCAAGAGTTTTCTCTCCATCCAGCCTGGAGTACTCCAGCAGATCCCGGATCATTAGCCTCATCTGCCTCGCATTTCTCTTTATGAGTGACACCAGTTTTTCGCTCTCCT
>CAZKIZ010000520.1:0-1925 GCA_964552935.1 uncultured Rhodohalobacter sp.
GAATAATTCGTTAGAGAAATTGAGAGGATCGTCTATCAGAAAGTGAATAAAATTCGATGGACACCCCTCTATATCTCCCCTGCCAGTGCTTTACTGGTCCCGGCCTGTCCCGAGCATTGACTCGGGGGTGTCTTATCCCGGGGAGGGGAGACTTTTACTTTGGATAATTCAAATGGATTATTGATCGAACTCAGGTTTTTATGTTTACTTAACAAAGAAGCCGGCTGTTTATTTCAGGCATATTAAAAAACGGATTGGCGGTCCCGGTTTTCACGGCAGCGGAACCGGAGCCAGGATCGCTTAAGACCCGTTTTTGGCCATATAATAGAGCTGCATCATGCGAAGTTCGCTATATCCCACTGATTTATCCAGCTCTTCATAGACAGGTTTCAACAGTTCTGGTCCTACCTTATCCATCGCTTTACTCACTTCGTCAACTTTTCGCTGAGACAACCCTGCAGCTTCCAGAATCCCATCCTGGCGAAGTTTATTCCCCTCTTCAAAATAGGTTTTCAGATGCTTTAGAATGGTGGGCATCTTCACTCCGTGCTCTTCCGCAAGGTGATCGAGGGATTTGCCATTATTATAATCCTCTCCAATCTGGACATGCTTTTTCGAAGATGATCGCTTTTTGGTCTTCTTCTTAATTTCCCGCTCACGCTCATCGATGCCGTTTTCTTCGCAATACTCTTTTATAACTTTCAGAAAATCCTGCCCATACTTTTTCTGCTTGGCGTCTCCTACTCCATATATTCCGGTCAGGGTTTCTGAAGACTGTGGAAAGTAATAGGCCATCTCCATCAGTGTTGTATCCGGGAAAATCACGTACGGAGCCACATCCTGCTGCACGGCCAGTTCCTTCCTGACTTTACGCAGCTCCTCGAACAGGTTTTCATCGTACCGGTTTTCAACATCTGTGGATGTCCTTGCGGCGGCACTTCCATCAATCGCGGTTTGAGTACGATCAAGAACTCCGGTTACCCGTTTTTCATCCTTCAGTACTTTTCTGGCGTCATCAGTCAGCAAGAGTGATCCGTATTTGGGGTCTTTGGTCAGAAAATCTTTCCGAACCAGCAGCCTCGATAGCTGTACCCACTGATCTTTACTAAACTCTTCACCAATGCCATAGGTTGAAAGCTCATCATGTCCGTTCTCAAGAACTTTTTTCGCCTTCGACCCGCGCAGAATATCGGTGATATGCGTTGCTCCATACCGCTCTTCAGTACGCACGATACAGGAGAGAAATTTCTGTGCAGCTCCAGTCAGGTCTTCCATCTCATCTTTCATGGAGATGCAGTTGTCGCACATACCACACTCTTCGCTTCCGTACGTTTCGCCAAAATATTCCATCAGCGGAATACGCCGGCAGTCACTCGTGGTAAGGTAGTTGATCAGGTCCTCAAGATGCTTCTTGGCAACTTCTTTCTCCTCACCCTCCTTTTGATTGATGAAATAGTTGATCTTCTGGCGATCGGAGTGGCTGTAGAGCAGCAGACAGTCAGAACGCAGACCGTCACGTCCTGCTCGACCAATCTGCTGGTAGTACGACTCAATATTCTGAGGCATATCGTGGTGAATCACGAAGCGCACATCCGGCTTATCGATCCCCATACCAAAAGCTACCGTGGCTACAATAATATCAATATCATCGCGGATAAACGCATTTTGATACGTTTCGCGCTGATGCTCGCTCAGCCCGGCGTGGTACGGGCGAACCGAGTGGCCTTCGTCTTTCAGATCCTGATAGAGTTCATCGGTTTGACGACGACTGAAGCAGTAGATAATCCCCGACTGCCCTTTTCGTGTGTAGAGAAAATCGAGGATTTGGTCCACAGGGCCCGACTTATCCACAACGTTCAGAAACAGGTTTTTGCGGTCAAAACTAGCCACAAATGTGGACGCATCCCGAAACTCCAGAATCTCTT
>CAZKIZ010000521.1:0-1918 GCA_964552935.1 uncultured Rhodohalobacter sp.
AGTGCGGCGCGAAGCATCAGGCCAAAGCCGGCATCTGAATCCACGTAGTAGCGGTTATCACCCCATCCAAAATTTAAAAATTCGGCATTCGGCATCTCTTCATGCTCGGGCAGAATATGACGAATATGCTCCGACTCAATCGCGATTCCCACATGCCAGCCGTGGCTTACAATATAGGCCGGGATGGGGCGCTGATCTTCATCCTCGGGATAAAGCTCTTTCACGGGACCGAGACAGCCGGAGAGGATGATCCATAAAAGTATGACAGAATATCTGCTCATTGAATAATTGAATAAGCTATTTAGTACCCCTTATAGCGATCTACCCGGTACTTTAAATCCTGCCCCGATAGCATACGCTTGTAATTTTCGAGAACAAGTTCAGCGATTTCACGAGGATCAGTCGTCGAGGCAATATGAGGAGTGATCGTAATTTTTTCTCTGCCCCAGAACGGGTGAGCTTCCGGAAGCGGCTCCTTTTCAAAGACATCAAGGGTAGCGTGATTGAGAAGCTTCATGTCGAGTGCGTAGATCAGGTCTTCTTCGACCAGGTGTTCGCCCCTCGCCGCGTTAATCAGAAATCCGGGGCTATTCAATTTCTTGAACAGATCCAAATTTAAGATGTCTTTCGTCTCGGTCGTAAGAGGAAGCAGGCAGACCAAAATATTTGTTGCTGCCAAAAATGGTTCCAGCTGATCTTTGTCGTATGTAACGACTTCCGGAATCGACTTTTTAGATTTTGACCAACCCGATACGTTGAATCCATTTTTTACTAAACGAATAGCTACGTTTTTCCCGAGCTCACCAAGGCCCATCACGCCAACCATCAGTTCGTTTTTTGAGTACTGCGTATGTGGTTTCCAGTCGGCCCAAATTTGCTGACGGGTATACTCGTGTGTTCGACCGAGCATATTAAGCACAGACATCGTCACATAGTCACACATCTGATCAGACAGGTTTGGCGCAACGAGACGAGTCAGGGCAACATGTTTCGGTATGGACTGGTCTTTCAGCAGGTGATCGGCACCGGCTCCCAGCGAAGAGACAACTTTCAGATTGGGATATTGGGAGAACTGATCTTTCGGCTGTTTCCAGGCAACCGCAAAATTTACGCGCTCCCTCGACCGGATATCCGGCCAGATTTCTACATCGAGATTACTGTCGAGATCCAGCAGGGCGTCCCGGAACGGATCCAGATTTTTAGTACGGGAAATAAGCAGTATCGACATAGATGATGATCATTGAATTCGGTTTTTGTGAAGATACATTAAAACATATTTAAAGCTTAATAAATTTGGTTGTGAAGAACTAAAAAACTGCGATTCATACAATTACAAAACATTTTTTGATTGCAGGGTGGTGGGTTTCAAATCAACTTCAAAAAAACAGTTGCGATCCGGGCGCTGTACACATATATTTTACATATAAACAAAGCAGGATTACAATTATGCTCACATTAACACAACAGCCCGAAAAGCGAAACAGAGATGATCAAAATTCCAGGCGCTCACTGGAAACCGGTTTTCCTTCTCCGGCAACGGATCATATGGAGGAACGGCTGAATCTTCATGATTATCTCGTACAGAATCAGCCGGCCACTTTCTTTTGCAGAATACGAGGAAATGAGGAGGAAGAACTTGGCCTTAGCGATGGTGATCTGCTGATTATCGACCGGTCGCTTGCCTTCAAGCATCACTCTCTTGTGGTTGCCGTGGTGGATGGTGAACTTCGTGTATGCCGGTTGTGGAATAGGAGGAAACGGTGGTCGCTGCAGTTTGGAGACAACAGTTTCATGCATCTTCAGCAGGACGGTTCAGCCCAGGAACAGCTTTGGGGTGTAATATCGCACGTGGTTCACTCCTGCATTTAGAAAGCCCTATTTTGAATTGAATCTGTTCTCATTAGATGTATTACGCCCT
>CAZKIZ010000522.1:0-1917 GCA_964552935.1 uncultured Rhodohalobacter sp.
AGATATATTTATGTATATGATGAATCTTTTGGGTGTCCCAGTGTCGAACTCAGGAGTGGACCTTTTAGTAATTCCAGAGCTTTTTTGATGGCCCCGTGATCTTGAGTGTTTTGTGGGAATTACGTACGCTTTAGAGCATTCAATCCGGCATCTGTGTCAGACAGGCCCGGAAAACCAGAAAAGACAAATTGCTGACAGAGCATACGGCAGGCCAACTACCTTTTTTGCAACAGCTTGTAAAAAAGCACTTGCCAATTACGGCATCATTAGCCTTTCCGTCTCTTCTTCATCCAGTTCACGTTTTCTCATCAAAAATTACTATTATAGCCCCGCTTTACTTTCAGGAATTTTATTGAACCGAATCCAGCTATCTGCCTTATGAGTTTAGACTTTACGGATAAAGAATTTGAAAAATATCTCAGGCATGCATCCGAAATCATCCAGGAGATCTATGCCGAAAAACTCAACCGGTCAGTATTCGCGGGACAGACGCCAGCTGACATTCAATCCGTTTTCAGTGAAGAACTGCCTGAACCGGAAGGAGACGTGGAGAAAATTCTTGAAAAAGTGAGGCGTGATGTTGTAGGTGCTGCAACGATGAATATCGGCCCGCGATACTATGGCTACATCACCGGTGGTGGAAACCAGGTGGCCATCCTGGCTGATATGATAAGCACCGCACTCAATCAAAACAGTTTGAAGTGGCACTCCTCCCCTATCAGCACCGAATTGGAGAAACTGGTGCTTAAATGGGTATGCCAGTTTATTGGCTATCCTGACAGTGCCGCCGGGGCAATACTGGATGGAGGATCTACTGCCAATTTCAACTGCCTTGCCGTAGCCAGAAAAAACATGGCGCCTGATCATATTTCTGAAGAGGGGTTATACGGCCAAAAACCGATGACCATCTATGTCTCTAAAGAGGGACACTCGAGCTTTGATAAAGCAGTTGACATGCTGGGGATCGGCAAAAAATACCTGCGTAAAATAGATACTGACAGCGAGTTCAGGATCGATCCGGTAAAGCTTGAAAAACAGATAGTTGAGGACAAGAACCGTGGACTGCAGCCGATCTGTGTGATTGGAATTGCGGGCACTACCAACACCGGGGCTGTTGACGACCTAAAAACGCTTGCTGAGGTTGCTGAACGTCATCAGCTATGGTATCACATTGACGCCGCCTACGGAGGCCCTGCAGCGGCGCTCAGCTCGGTTAAGGAGTTATTCACCGGGCTGGAGCAGGCTGATTCCGTGGTTATAAATCCCCATAAATGGCTTTATGTCCCGTTTGAAGCTGCATGCATTCTGGTAAAAGATGCAGAAAAATTGAGAAAAACGTTCAGCACCATCCCCGACTATCTCAAATCTGACGACAACAGTGACGGTCGCACAGACCTGATGGAGTACCAGCTCCCTCTCACTAAAAGTTTCAAGTCTCTGAAGGTGTGGATGACATTAAAAGCGTACGGAGCACAGCGCTTGCGAGAAACCATTCAGACGGATATCGACAATGCTCAATATCTGGCCAGGCTCATCCACGCCTCAGATCGTTTTGAACTCATGGCGCCGGTTCCTCTTTCTATTGCCTGCTTTCGGTGCATCTCTGCTACAAAGTCAGAATCAGATACGGAGCAACTCAATAAAAAGCTGATAAAAGCAGTAGAGCAGGACGGGCGTATCTTCCTTACGGGAACTCAGATTGACGGCAAAACAGCTCTCCGAACCTGTTTTATCAACCCCAGAACGACCCGAAATGATGTTGAGCGAATTCCCCGGGTGATTCTTGATCTGGCGGACACGCTTTAGCCCGGACTGCATTTCTCAGAGTGCTTGCTGTATACTATTGAAGAATTTTATCCGTATTTTAGCCTGCATTATTCACAAATATTAGTTGATTTGTTTTATCACTTTGTCCAT
>CAZKIZ010000523.1:0-1907 GCA_964552935.1 uncultured Rhodohalobacter sp.
AAAAAGAGCGCAAAGGTGTCTATCTTGGTAAAACAGTACAGGTGATTCCGCATATTACAGATGAAATTAAATCTCATGTGGTTAACCTGGGAAAATCGGCTGATTACGATGTCGTGATTATTGAGATTGGAGGAACGGTGGGTGATATTGAAAGCCTGCCTTACATCGAGGCTATGCGTCAGCTTAAATATGAAGTTGGCCGCAAAAACACTCTCTCCATTCACCTGACGCTGGTTCCTTATCTTGCCGCGGCACGGGAACTGAAAACAAAGCCGACACAGCACTCCGTAAAAACTCTTTCAGAAAGCGGGCTGAGCCCCGATATACTTGTCTGCCGCTCCGAGCACCCGCTCGACAACACCATCCGTGGCAAAATTGCACAGTTCTGTAATGTAGAAATTGAAGATGTCATTGCATCACTGGATGCGGAAAGCATCTACGAGGTGCCTTTGTTGATGCAAAAAGAGGGGCTGGATGCAAGAGTGATCGAAAAGTTAAAGCTGGATACGGTTGAACCCGATCTTGAAAGATGGATTCGGTTTGTTGATAAAATTAAATATCCGGCTAATACGGTAAAGATTGCGCTTGTGGGGAAATATGTGGAGCATCACGACTCTTACAAGTCAATCGTAGAAGCATTGATTCATGGCGGTGCTGTTAATGACGCCCAGGTAAATGTGAAATGGGTGCAGTCGGAGACACTGAACTCTCAGAATATCGAAAAAAACCTGGGAGATGTATCCGGAATACTGGTCGCCCCCGGTTTTGGTGACCGCGGTGTTGAAGGAAAGTTCAGGGCGGTTCAGTTTGCGCGTGAAAATAACATACCGTTTTTTGGAATTTGCTTAGGTATGCAGACCGCTGTCGTTGAGTTTGCCCGAAATGTAGCCGGTCTTGAGGGCGCAAACAGTACTGAGTTCGACAGCGATTCACCCTTCCCGGTAATCGACCTGATGCTTGAGCAGAAAGAAATTACGGACAAAGGCGGTACAATGCGGCTGGGAAAATATAACTGTGATTTAGATGAAAATACCCACGCAGCTAAAGCATATGGAAAAAGGTCGATTGATGAACGTCACAGGCATCGGTATGAGTTCAACAATGAATACAGGGAGAAGCTGAAGGAGGCCGGACTGGTCATTTCGGGTGTTAACCCTGAGAGAGATTTGGTGGAGATTATTGAGATAGCAAACCACCCATGGTTTGTCGGGGTCCAGTTCCACCCTGAACTGAAAAGCACAGTATATAAGCCCCATCCGCTGTTTGTGTCATTTGTATCAGCTTCACTCTTAACCCAGGAGAGAAAAAAAGAGAAAGAGAGTGCGGTTGCGGAAACGACTGTAGAGTCATCATGAACTCCGCCAGTTACGCGGGCAGAATCAGAGCAAGAAGCTGTGCGCTGGTTGTAGAAAACAGCAAAATCCTTCTTGTTCAACAGCGTGTGCCTACGAGGGAAACCCCGGTTTGGCTTCCTCCGGGCGGAGAGATATTGCTTGGTGAATCATCCCGCGATGCTGCCACCCGAGAGACGGCTGAAGAGACCGGCCTGATAGTTGAACCTCAGGGCCTTGCCGCAGTGCACGAGTTTTTGGAGCCTCCATTTCACGCTGTTGAACTCTATTTCTTTGCTGAGGTAATGGGCGGAGACTTAATTACCGGAATTGACCCGGAGCTTGGTGATGATGATCAGCAGATTTTAAATGTTGAATTTATTCCCCTTAAGAGTCTAAACTCCAATGTTTTATATCCACTTTTCCTCAGAGAACTTGACTTATTAAAGTTGCGGGAAACAGCAGATGAAGCGCCCCGGATATTCAGTTCGCATCCTGAAAACCCTTCCTGAATAATTATTTGAGATAGGTTAAACTATTCCATTAGGCTGGCATAATGGTGTCATCAAGAGGCTT
>CAZKIZ010000524.1:0-1895 GCA_964552935.1 uncultured Rhodohalobacter sp.
CCTCATTCATCTAAAATCGTGTTTCCGGTTAGTGCCTCGAGAATCATAATCTCCTCATAGGTTCTTTCGAGCTGGGAGAACCGGGTTCGGCTGGTGTCGGCAAGCAGGCTCAGTGTGTTCAAAATTTCGCTGAGGGATTGTTCTCCCTCTTCATACGCCGCCACGAGCGCGTTGATAAACTGTTCCGTGTCACCCGCAAGCCCGGAGAAATCCTCAAGTTTCTGGCTGTATTCCCGAAATGTATTGAGAGACTGTATCACCCTGCGGTTCTGCTGCATCTCGGCAGATGTGAGCCTCAGCTCCTGCAGCCGTTCCAGCGCACGGGCCTCCTCTATGGCCGAAGTGTTTCGGTTCAATAGCGGAATCGGAAGCGAGACCCCAACCATGAACCCGTGAAAATCGGGATTCAGGGTTTTATAACCGGCTCGAACGTCAAACGACGGCCAGCGCCGGCTCTCCTCCAGGGTAACCGATTGTCCCGCCGCTTCCAGCGCAAGGCGGTCCGTCAGGCGCCCCGGCGACTGCTCCAAAATCGCCACCAGTTCATGCGCATCGGGCAGTGTATGATTGAGTTCTGAGAACGATCCTGTGAATTCGATATTCCGCTCCTCATCGTCCAGCCCCATTCGGCTGAGCCATGCCGATTTCCGGTTCTCCATCTCAATTCTGCGCTCGTCAATCAGGCTGTTTAGCCTGTAGCTGCTCATCTTTAAAAGCTGGTCGTCAATGATGGAGGTTTCCCCTTCAGCTGCCCGGCGCTCCTGGGCATCCATAAACCGTTCAATTAGCGTGTAGAACTCCTCAAGGTTCTCCACTTCCTCTTGTGCAAGAACCACGAGGATGAATCCCTGGCGCATATCGGCCATCCAGTTGCCTTTTTCTGCCTCTGTCTCCTGCTCTATTTCTTCAATCCTGAGATCCCGTTGCCGGCGCAGATTTCGAAAATGGCCAGGCGTGCGAAACGTCTGCTCGATAAAGGCAAACTGCTCCCATTCGGAACGTGTGTCTGTATCCAGGAATTCGAGATCGTAGTTGAGCGTGGGGTTCAGCCGGGTTGCTGCTGCAGACTCACCGCGCGCCCGGTACTCTCTCTGATGCTCAAACTGCTGCCATTCCTGACTATATGTTTCGGAAATTTGTTCAATATCCTGCAGAGAGATTTGCAGATCCTGTGCATAGAGTGCTGATGAAGACAGCAATATCGAAAGGATCAGGATTAAGTGTTTCATGGGTGGTGGTTTTATAGTTTTGGCTCAGGGTTTAAGTCCCCCTTAATAAAGGGGGATACAGGGTGATGTTCTCTCGGCACACGAAAAACCTGGTGTACACCCCTCCCCTAAAGTGGAGATTTTTTGTCGCCTTTAATGCACTATTGAATCACTAAAGTAGAACAATAAATTTTCAGAAAAACAGAGAGATGCCTTTCCGGTTCAAAAACCGAGTAAATCAGGTGATAGGCGGGCCGCGCAGTGAATAGGAGGTGAGATTTGGTGGCAGCGGAGGCGGGCCGGTTCTTGATTCAACAAATAACGTGCTGAAGAGATCGGACTGAAGCCGTGCAACCGGTATTTTATCGATTGCAAACGGAGGGAGGTCCGTCAAGATAGAGTGAAGATGATCCCAGTCGCCCACAAGGTGATCCACTTCTTCCTGGTGGTCATCGTGCCCGTGATCATGATCATACGGATGATGAACCTCGTGAAGACTCAGTTCAATGGCGAATCCATCCTCAGTCTCTACAGCGTGGACATGGGCAAACCTGTAGATCTGAGTCAGTGCCAGGTAGCAGACCAGGATGGTAATGAGAGGTATGTGCAGCTTAAATTTCTTCACCTTGATCCAACTTACTACAGATCAATATGAATATCCATTTTTACACGACTTTTAACTTTATT
>CAZKIZ010000525.1:0-1868 GCA_964552935.1 uncultured Rhodohalobacter sp.
CAGGCTCCACGCAATCGATGATCGAGCATCGGCAGTACCTTGGGAAAGACGTTATCCATATAGTGTAGAACATTGCGAAGTTCATCTTCGATGGAGGGTTTTTGTAAAAAAACCTGGCCTGTTGTCCAAAGACGCTGCATTGCCGCCTGTATGTCATCCTTGATCTGCTCCTTCTCTTTCTCTGTCCACATGCTGTTTTCACGTTTAACCATCAGTAAATAAATTTCCCGGAGCTGATCGATAACCGTGGAGCGTTTCGTTTCGGTGGTATGTGCGGTCAGCACAGGTTCAACCCGGACTGAAGGAAGTTTATCGGCTATTTCATTTCCTGTAAAACCGGCTGATTTCAGATCGTTGAGGGTTCTTCCCCATAAACCTGAGATGCGAGACAGTCCGTGTTCATCTTCCAGTTTTCTGCGAAGCTGAACGGCCGCGTTCTCTTCAACAATGGTCATAAACTGATAGCTCAGCGTAAAGGCCTTGCTTAATTTTTCAGAGTTTTTAAAAGATTTAAGGCTCTTCTTACCATCCAGCAGATCAGCAATTTCATCCTCATCTGATTCACGAAGCAACTCAATGAAACAATTCTGGAGATAGGAAAGATCTTCTCTGATTTTTTGCAGTTCAATACTGTCATCTGTTGTGCTGAAATACATAATCGTTTAATTTTTTATTGATGATTGAGATGCTCTCAGGTTGGGTATACCCTTTTACCGGCTTGCGGAATATCAACTATTCAAGGCCGGTTACGATGAAATAATAAAAAATTCAGATCTCGCATGCACTTTTATATAAGAACAAAACAATCAATGTTCTGCAATTTTTCTTTTAGGTTAATGAGGTCAGTTTTTTACCAGCTTATTTCTGCATTCTGAATCCGTTTATCACACTTTATAATTATTTTCTCTGCATATAGATCTCGTATTTAAAAGCTATCTAAATTCAGGTTTGATCTTCTGCCGCTAAGATTAACTTACCTCTATCTGATCATTTCTTAAGCATGACTGGATTACCCCGAATTATTCATGAGTAGGTGTAAAAGAGTGAATTAAAGTATTAATATTCAAGTATTTACGTAATTTTATTATAGTTTAAGACTGGGTGGAAAAAATCTCTTGATGAATAAACCGGGTTATAGAAAAGGTTACCTGTTCTTAGTTGACTCCTTTATTTTGCATATGCAACAACAAACTCCCCGGGAATCTCGTATCCTTCCCCGCTTCTGAAAGGAGAAATAGAATCGAGATACTCCCGGTGAATCTCCTCTTTGGTTTGATCGTCGAACTTCTGGTAGGCCAGGGCAACCGCTCCGCCGTCAAACGCCGCCATCAGGGCAGTTTTGTCATCGGGATAGCTAAGGGAGACTTCTAATCTCTCAACCCTTATTTCTTCAAACCCGGCCGATTGTAATGAATGCCGGAGTGTATCACCGGTACCCTGCTGGAAGAACATCGGGCAGACATCTGAGGCAACACGCCTGTCAACAATCGGGAAAAGTTCTGCCCAGCCGCAATTTTTCCGTTCACCCCAGATAGCCACAACCGCCCGCCCGCCGGGTTTTAATACGCGATGCATCTCTTTTAAGGCTTCTGTTGGGAACGGAAAATACATCAGCCCCAGGCTGCAAATTGCTGCATCGAACTGGTTATCTTCAAAATCGAGCTGTTCGGCATCCATTCTCCGGAACCGGATATTTGAAAATGATTTCTTCCGGGCCAGCTTTTTTGCCTCATCAATCATCTTTTCGGAAAGATCGGTTGCGATCACTTTGCCTCCATTGGCAACCTGACGAGCAGCGCGAAGGGTAACCAGTCCGGTTCCGCAGGAGGTTTCCAGTACTATTTCTCCCGGTTGCAGGTCAGCCATTT
>CAZKIZ010000526.1:0-1865 GCA_964552935.1 uncultured Rhodohalobacter sp.
CAGAACGCGAAACCGGAGGCACACATTGGTGGAACGAGACCGTGTTTTACGAGATTTTTGTCCGCAGTTTTTACGACTCCAGCGGCGATGGAATCGGAGATTTTAAAGGGCTCACCCAAAAACTTGACTACCTGAACGACGGTGATCCCAATACTGACAGTGATCTTGGCATTACCGGAATTTGGCTGATGCCGATCCACGAATCACCCACCTACCACGGATACGATGCGATCGACTACCGCTCCATTAACCCGGACTACGGCACGATGGAGGATTTCAAGGAGTTCCTGCATGCAGCTCACGAACGGGGTATCAGGGTGATCATCGATTATGTGATGAACCACACCTCCACCGAGCACCCCTGGTTTCAGAAATCAGCGGCAGGGGATCCGGAATACCGCGACTTCTACCGATGGAGTGATACAAATCCCGGGTCCCGCGGCCCATGGGGACAAAATGTGTGGCACAACCAGCATGATGGCCAGCAGTTTGATGAGTACTACTACGGGCTTTTCTGGAGCGGTATGCCCGATCTGAACTATGACAATCCCGCCGTGAAAGATTCGATGCTTGCCATCTCCGACTACTGGATCAACGAGATCGGCGTGGATGGATTTCGCCAGGATGCGGTGATCTACATCCATGAAGATGGAGAGATTCTCAAAAACACGCCGGAGACGCTTCAGTTCTGGCAAGATTTTAACGCCAACCTGAAGGCGGCCAATTCCGAGGCGTTTGCCGTGGGCGAGGCGTGGGAGCCGACCGACATCGCCCTGCAGTATGTAACCGACGACCGGCTCGATTACGTTTTTGAGTTCGACCTGGCGCAGGCCATTCTGAACGGAGTTAACAACGAAAATGCGGAGCCGATTCTATCACACATGCAGGTTGTGTATGATGAATATCCCTTCCTGCAGTTCGGCACTTTCCTGACCAATCACGACCAGGACCGGGTAATAAACGTGCTTGGCCGGGATATCGACAAGGCCAAAACGGCCGCTTCGCTCTACCTGACGCTGCCGGGCATTCCTTATCTCTATTACGGTGAGGAGGTGGGCATGCTGGGCCAAAAGCCCGATGAAGATATCCGCCTTCCGATGCAGTGGAGCAGCGAACCCAATGCAGGATTTACCGACGGCACGCCCTGGCGAACGCCCAATTCCAATTTTGCAGAGTATAATGTTGAGGTGATGGAGGAGGATGAGAACTCGCTCTGGAATCACTACCGGGAGTTGATTCATTTCAGGAATAACCATCCTCAACTGCAGACCGGTGAGTATGAGGCGGCCATAACATCCAGGGACGATGTGTTCGCTTTTTTCCGGTATGATGAAAACCTGGACAATACAAAGCTGGTGGTGATCAACTTGGGTGACAACGAAATTACAGACCTGACGTTCAATCACTCCAACAGCATGCTGATTGAGAGTGATGCAACATACACTTACGACAATCTTCTAACAGGCGCTAGGGACTCCGGAGGTGCATATCCTTCCCAGTCCGGGTACACCTCTCAAATTCTGAACATCGAACCACGCTCTACAAATATTTACAGCCCGGTTGTATTTTCATTGTCAACAGAAGAACCCGAGCAGGTAAGAGGCTTCGAACTCCATCAAAACTACCCCAACCCGTTTAATCCGGCTACGACGATCTCATTTTACCTGCCACAATCTGAAGAGGTCAAACTTACGGTATTTGATATCACGGGGCGCCGTGTAGCAACATTGGTTGATCAGCCGATGAATGCCGGAATTCACAATCAAACATTCGACGCCTCGGCACTCTCCAGCGGCATCTATTTTTACAGGCTCGAAGCAGGTTCGTTCAGCGATGTGCAGAAGATGACGTTGATTAAATAGGTT
>CAZKIZ010000527.1:0-1862 GCA_964552935.1 uncultured Rhodohalobacter sp.
CCCGCCATACCCGCTTCTCCCAGGGTCACTGCGCAGCGTTAGCATTGGGTTAAGAGAGGGGATGAATAATGGGAGCGCCATAGGTGCAGTATATCTGTACTCTTGCAAAAATTACCAACCCATGTTTTCCCGCAATGTATTTTCTTGAACAGGACTCAGACTACCTGTTCGAATTTTATGACTCAGGTCGTATTCAAATTTCGCGTGATGATGCCCCTGAACGGGGCTGGTTTCATCTCTGAACAGGTGAACGGCATTCATATTATGTGCGAACTACTTTAAATGAAACCTATATTGTAGCCAAACCATCACCATCTTACGGCGTTCCGAACAGCGTAGTGATTCCCACGAAGTAAAATTTTACCAAGATCATCGTTGTATGAATATAAGGCGTACTCAGAATATGTCAGGTACTCCAGAGTCTGCTTATTCGAAACCTTAGCGTAGTATAGCCGTGCTCCGGCCCGGAGTAGTTCATGAGCAAAACAAATCGTTCTCAATCGCCTCTTGTAAGGCTTTCATTGATTGCTGGAAGTAAGGATGGCGGTAATAGGATGGGTATTCAAAAAAATGCGTGAAAAGGGGGGGCGAAGAATGAACAGGCTGCTGCTTGAGGATAAAATACTCTTTAAAATAAAAAAGGCGAGCCAAAATGGCCCGCCTTTTTTAAACTCTTTATAAATCCAGTTAATTAGTACTGGATAGGATCAACTGCCTGGTGGTTCTGCGGAGAGAACTGGTAAGGGTTCAGCGGATGTGTTTCTGCACGTCGGTTTCTTTCGCAACCGGGTGTGTCTGTATCACGCTCAGCTTCAGCACATGGTGTTGGAGCTTTACCCAATCCGCGGCTTTCTATTCTGTCTTCACTAATACCATTGTCTTTGTAAAAATCAACAACAGCGTTTGCACGTCTCAGACTGAGTCGGAGGTTGTACTGATCTCCACCAACATGATCTGTGTAAGCATCTACACGAACTCTGAATGCAGGAACAGCAAGAAGCTCTTCCACATTGTTTGCGAGTGCTTGCGCAGCAGCATCAGTTATGTTAGACCGATCAAACCCGAAGTTAATGGTCGCTAATTCCTCAATGAAAGGAGGATCGTTAGGATCGAGAGGATCTGTACCCATTTCGATTTCCTGGCCGTCGGTAAAGCCGTCGCCATCTGTATCAGGATTCAGCGGATCTGTTCCGTAGGTGTGAACTTCTTCACCATCGGTGAGGCCGTCTCCGTCAGTGTCAGGATTCAGCGGGTCTGTGTAGTATTCGTTCACTTCTTCGCCGTCAGTAAGACCATCGCCGTCTGTGTCGGGATCAAGTGGGTCAGTTCCATATACATTTACTTCATCACCGTCAGAAAGGCCATCACCGTCAGTATCTGGATTCAGTGGATCAGTTCCATGTACGTTGATTTCGTCATAATCACTAAGGCCATCGCCGTCAGTGTCGGGATTCAACGGGTCTGTACCATGAACATAAATCTCATCGTAGTCGCTGAGACCGTCTCCATCGGTGTCCCGCTCCATGAGTTCTTCATCAGACAATGACATGAGCCATTCAAGAGTTACCGGATCCGGTTCTTCTCCCGGACCGCTCGTGCCGCATCCGTAAAGGGTTAACCCTGAAATCAACAGGGCAGTTAAAATATATTTTGGTGATTTTAGCATAAAGGATTCCTCTGTACGGTTAGTATAAAATTGAAGTACCTAATTTATAGATTATTTACAAAAATACATAAGAAAGAGTCTCAAACAAAAGCTTTTTTTGGTATCTATTTAGAATTCGCCATATATTTGGACTCTTGATTTGGGGCTATAGCTCAGCTGGCTAGAGCGTCGCGCTGGCAGCGCGAAGGTCCGGGGT
>CAZKIZ010000528.1:0-1840 GCA_964552935.1 uncultured Rhodohalobacter sp.
CAATGGGGGATGAATTGTGGAGATATTGAAGAACTAAAGTCGTTATAATTTGATCAGCGCTCATGGGGAGCATGCTCTTTACTTCCAACAGATTTTGGGAATACCTTCGCACCCCGTACATTATCTGAAAAATAAACCGAAAACGGCACGCTCTGTTTATGAAACGAAATCTCTCTCTGTTTTTACTTCTGATCCTCACCGTATCCTGCATCCCCACAGAAGATCAGATCCAGAATATATTTGACGATCACTGGGAGTATCGACTCCAAACCAATCCGCTCTTTGCAACCAATCAGGGCGATCACAGGTACGATGACCGCCTGCCGCAATCGAACCTGGATTTTCTTGAGGATGACTACTTTCAAACTCAGGAATTTCTCGCCCGTCTCAATGGAATTTCAGTGGATGATCTGGATGAAACGGACCGGATGAATTACGATATCTTTCGTCTTCAGCTTGAAAATTCTGCGCATGCTTACGAACATAACGATCACCTGCTGCCGCTGAACGGCTGGTGGGACTATCACGCTACCTTTGCCGATCTCGCCAACCGCATGCCGCTTAACACGGCAGAAGATTATGATAATTACCTGAGCCGGCTCGGGGCGTTTCCGGAGTACAATGCCGGCTATATTGAGCGGATGGAAAAAGGTCTCGAGCTTGGAGTTGTTCGTCCACGGGTTGTATTTGACGATTATGTGGCGTCGGTTGAGGCACATATTACCGGAAGTGCTGAGGAGCACAACCTGTTTGGGCCATTCGAAGATTTTCCGTCAGGTATAGAGGAGGAAGATCGTGAACGATTGCGAAGTGAGGGGAAACGGATCATCGAAGAAGTGGTGGTGCCTGAATTCGAGCGCCTCAGGAATTTTTTGGTTGATGACTATATCCCCGGAAGCGCTGAATCGATCGGGATTACCGGGATTGAAGGCGGTGAGGAGTATTACGAATACCTGATCGCCACCTACACCACGCTCGATCTTACGGCGGAGGAGATTCATCAAACCGGACTGGATGAAGTGGCGCGAATCCGCGATGAGATGATGGAAATTGTAGAGTCGGAGGGGTTCGGGGATGATTTTGATGGGTTTGTGGAGTTTCTGCGAACCGACCCTCAATTTTATGCTGAATCTCCCGAAGAGCTGATGAAAGAGACCGCCTTTGTTCTGAAAACGATGGACGGCAAGCTGCCGGAACTGTTCAAAACCCTGCCGCGACTGCCATACGGCATCATGCCGGTTCCGGATTATCTTGCGCCGCGAACCGCAACCGCCTACTACAGCAGGGGCGCAGCCGATGGTACGCGAGCAGGATTTTATGCGGTGAACACCTACGATCTTCAAAGCCGTCCGTTGTACGAGGTGACGGCCCTTTCGCTGCACGAGGCTGTGCCGGGACACCATCTGCAGATCGCCCTGCAGCAGGAGCTTGAGGATCTGCCTGATTTCCGAACCGTGGCCGGGTTTACTGCCTACACTGAAGGCTGGGCGCTCTACTCTGAACGGCTGGGCCTGGAAGTGGGAATGTATGATAATCCCTACCAGAATTTCGGGCGGCTGAGCTATGAAATGTGGAGAGCGCTGCGCCTGGTTGTCGACACCGGTATGCACGCGATGGACTGGACCCGTCAGGAGGCGATCGACTACATGGCGGAAAACTCCGCGCTTTCACTGCACAATATCCGCAGCGAGGTGAACCGCTACATCTTCTGGCCGGGACAGGCGCTTGCGTACAAAATGGGTGAGATCAAGATTCGCGAACTGCGTGAGATGGCGGAAGAGGAGCTCGGCAGAGATTTCGATCTGCGAGAATTTCACGATGTGGTGCTGACGAGCGGTGC
>CAZKIZ010000529.1:0-1824 GCA_964552935.1 uncultured Rhodohalobacter sp.
CGGTGGTCGGAGCATCTCTTCATCAGGAACTGGAGCTTGGTTAGGATACAGATGAAGCGGCTCAGGCGAGCCGCTGTACAAAAAAAGGGCTGCCATTTGGGAATCATGACAGCCCTATGAGGGGAATAAGATGAGAAATTAATCTCATATATTATTTCAACGAAAGCAGAGAGCTATTAGTCTGTGGAAGAAAAAAAAGAGGCGAAACAGAGAATAAACACCTGAACTACTGTTTTTGTCCCAGCAGATACATATCGCCGGTAGGCTGCGGCATTCCGCCTTTTGGCTCAAGCGTTACTGCAAACGTATTGGATATATCAGAAGGGCGCTCCTCAAGTCTGTCAATTCGGTAGAAAAGATCGGTGGAGGTTTGCTCAAATGAGAAGACGCCTGCGCTTACAGGATCCTGCTCATCTTTTATGAGCCAGAGCTGGTAGTCGTTGTCCTCGGACGGTTCAGGCAGATTTGCCACCTGCAGCAGTGCCCGTTCATTTTCAGGATCCCAAATAATCTTGCCGTAGCCGTCAGGGCTGGTTTCAAGTCCTGCCATTAAAATCAGGTTTACTTCGCGGGACTCAAGAATGGCGAGAAGCTCACTTTTTCTTTCAAGTTCCGATTCGAGCTGCGTAAGAAGCTGATTCTGATTTTCAAGTTCTGACTGTAATACCGATATCCGTGTCTCTTTCTGGTCAATCAGGGACGTTTGTTGCTGTGAGTAGAGCAAAAGCCCAAGCATGCCTGCCAGAAGTACAGCGGCGGCAGCTTTAAAAATCCATCCCGTACTGCTTCCGGATTGTGAGTCACCGGCTTCACGGCTTCTGTCAGCAGAATCCATATCGTGAATATTGGATGACTCGGTCTTGTCAATATCAACGAGAATACGGTCAAAGAGATCATCAGAAGGTTCAAAAGGGTCAGCGGCAAGTGACAGGTCGTCCTTGATGCGGGTCATCTGCCTGTAGATTTCCATCTGTTCAGGAGTGGCATTTTCGAGCATCTGTTCGAATTTGCGCTCATCTTCTGTGGAAAGAGCTCCCAGCACATAACCGGCGCAAAGCGACTCAAAGTCGTTGTATGTTTCTTTCTCACTCATATCGTGTCCTGATCTAACATATCACGGAGTTTAATCATGCCCTGTCTCATTCGGTATTTCACCGTTCCCAGGGGAATTTCAATCTTATCTGCTATTTCGGATTGAGAGAGCCCGTGAAAATATGAGATGTAGAGTACTTCGCGTTCTTTTTCATTTAATTCTGCCAGGGCTTTCCTCACGCTGACAGCACGCTCTGTGAGTTCTATCGACTCTTCAGGATTTGGATTTTCCGTGCTTAGATTAAACGAATATTCATCATCATTAATTACATAATCATCTTTTTTACTGTTCTTAAAGGCTCGCGAACGGGTTCTGTCGATCGCTTTGTTACGCGCCATCGTTGCCAGGAAACTGTAAACTGTACCCCGGCCGGGATCATACTGATCCGCCTTCTGCCAGGCCTGAACAAAAATCTCCTGAAGCAGATCTTCGGTCTCTTCTCGGTTACGTAATATTTTATAGATCATACCGCTTAATATGTGTTTAAAGCGATCGTACAGTTTCCTGAGAGCATCTCTGCTTCCGGATTGCACCTGTTCCATCCACTCCCGTTCTTCGTCGGTCGTCTGGCGGGCAAACCCTATCAATTGTAAGAAAAACTGTAGTATCACAAATCTATATTTATATACGTACCGCCGTAAGCGTCAGATTGGGAAATATCCGAACTGTAGGAAGTTCTAATTGTTTACTGATAGCAATTACCTGCATTATTCACCAAGAAATTTGGTTGT
>CAZKIZ010000530.1:0-1823 GCA_964552935.1 uncultured Rhodohalobacter sp.
ATCTTCCAATCGCGCCGGAACTCTACCGGGATGTGGAGATCTACGAGCAGCTTGGTCAGGCAAAGGAGGCGCTGGCGCTGCTGACCGGTCGCAGTATCGCCATCCCGAATCCTTCCATGCTGATCAACTCCATCACCCTGCAGGAGGCGAAGGTCTCCAGTGAGATCGAAAATGTGTTTACTACGGACGATGAGCTCTACAAGGCGGTGAGCGATACCACAAACGATCACGAGGCCTCTGCATCTACAAAGGAGGTGCTTCGTTACCGGGAGGCGTTGTGGGACGGGCATCACTACTTGAAAGAACAGGGGACGTTTGACCGAGACTATTTTATTCGCCTTTATCGCATCATCCAGGAGAGCGGTGATGGAATTCGTCCCCCTTTTGCCCGGACCTTTATCCGGATGGGCGGAACGGGTCCGAATGCAGGAAAACCGGCTTTTACGCCGCCCCGCGGAAAAGGAGTGGTGGAAGCCAAGCTGGATAACCTGATTAATTTTCTTAATAACTCCGAATCAGAACCGGCGGATCCACTGCTGAAAATGTGTATCGCCCACTACCAGTTTGAGGTGATTCACCCGTTTCGCGACGGCAACGGGCGGGTTGGCCGCATCATGAATATTCATATTGTCACACGAAATTCCCAGCTCGACCTGCCGATTCTCTACCTGAGCCGGTACATCCTGGAGCACAAACACGATTATTATGAACGCCTGGCCGGGGTGTCACGCGCGGGCCACTGGAAGGAGTGGATCCTGTTTATGCTTAAAGCGGTGGAGTGGACCTCCCGCCTCACCCTCCGCAAGGTGAATGACATCATCGAAACCCGTGAGGAGATCCTGCAGGTGATCCGCGAGCAGACCGACATCCGCCGACCCGAAGACCTGGCAGAAGCAATCTTCACACAGCCCTACACCAAAGTGACTCACCTGACCGACCGCGGCCTCTACGCCGAAAACACCGCGCGAAACTACCTGAATGAGCTGGCTGAACTGCAGGTGCTGGAAAAAAAGGAGATCAAGGGCCGGCACTACTATATTAACCCGGCGCTGACGGAGATTTTGTCGTATTGAGGAGGGGAGCAAATATCGAATATCGAACAGATGAACGGTTTTGTGGTTAACCGGCGGGACGATCAAATTTACAAATACTCTAAATCGCAAACTCGTCCATTTGAGCCGCTGTTTATTCTGGTTTTTTAGTTTAGGTCGTAAACTCCTTTGGACTTATAGCGATGGAAGGAAATTCACGGATAATCTTTTTATCAAATGTTACTAATTGAACGTTTAAATCGTCAGCTAATGCTACAAATTCACAGTCGTATGCTGAACATGATGAATCCGAAACCAGGCTCATAACCTGTGTTGAGTTTACCTCAAATTCATTTGCAACCATCAGTTGTTCGGCCTCTTCTATAGCCTGCAAAACAACCGGCAATTCTAAAATATTCTTCCGAAGATATATCGATAATACATTTCTGAACTCTGACCGCCAGAGAAGAGGGGCCATCCAATCGCTATCTTTCTTGAGCACCATATAAACCCATTCATCCATATCGTTTGGCAACCACAAGCTGGCAATTACATTCGTATCAACAACAATCACGGGCGCCCCTTATCAATTGCCTCTTGAATTTCGTTAATAGAAAGAGTGCCTTTCGCTTTTTGTTTCAGTTTTTTGGCACGAGTAATTATTTGATCAGGATCTCGTCGATTACTTTGGACTAATTTTTTTAAATAAACAATCACTTCGCTGTTTATACTTCGGTGATTTAGGTCGGCTTGTTTTTTTAATTTGGCATATACATCGTCAGGTATATCCCG
>CAZKIZ010000531.1:0-1821 GCA_964552935.1 uncultured Rhodohalobacter sp.
GAGAAGGCTCCGTTGATCCACTCATTCACTGTGGATACCTGGCGGGTGTCGAACCCTGACTCTGTCTGAAGGCTGCGCACAGTTCTTGATGCCTTCTGTTCTGTGATGTCACCTCCCAGGTAGCCGGAAATGATGGTTCTGCTGCCGTTTTCAGATTCAGAATAAAATTTACCATGCAGATCATAAAACAGCACGTCAGATTCTCCCGGCACCACCAGTCTTGAATTAAAAGAGGATTCCCCACCCGGCGCTGAAGTTGACCGATCGATATCGAGTCCCCACCGAACGACCTCATCGCTATTAAACAGGCTTAGCTGATTCAGATAGGAGCTTCTGCCCGATATCATCCAGCTGCTGGTTCCTTTTTGAACCGGACCGCCAACGGTTCCCCGTATGCTTGAATTGCTGATTCCGGCCACACCTTCAATACTATTCAGTGACCCGGTTTTTGTGATCAGCGCTAGTTTTCCGCCGGCGGGAATGTCGATATTGGCAGGGGCCACATCATAAAAAAAACCGCTGTTTCGAATGGCGTCGCTGTTGAAGCTGTCCAGCATACCAAACAGATGGGTGTGATTGAAAATGGTCATGCCGTCGAGCTTGATTTGAAAACCATCCGGAGTGCTGCCTCTGATGTTCATTCCATCATTAACAGCCGTTGCCAGGCCGGCAGCCGGTAAAATCTGAAGAGCCCGGATGGCATTATTTTCGCCCATCGGGCTAAACCGGTCCGAACGGATAACTCCCGTAAGAGATGTATCCTGCGGAGCGGATGCCCGGCTTTCGGTTACAACAATTTCGGTCCCGCGGATCGACTCTGGCTCCATTCGGATCGTAAGGTCGTCAATAGAGCCGGCGCCGCTTACATTAAGCGTAATCTGCTCATCTCTGTAGCCAATATACCGTGCCGTTATATCGATGACGGGATCGGCTGTTGTGATCTGAATCCTGAAGGTGCCTGAATTCCCGGTTGTCTGACCTTTCAACTCTCCATCCTGTAACCACGTGACCGCTGCAAAGGGGAGGCGCTCTCCGGTTCGTGCATCTACCACCTGTCCCGTGGCGGTTACTGACCGGCCCGCCTGAGGTGGCCTGTCGGGAGTTCTCAAAATAATGACCTGCCCGCGACTTTCATCAAACTGCATCTGCAGTCCGTTATCGTTGAGCGCTTGTTCAAGCTCAAAAAGGAGACGTTCATGGTCGGCTGAAAAGCTGAGCCTTACATCCGCAATAAGAGCTTCACGGTATAAAAAACGGTAGGAGGTCTCATCCTGGATTTCCTGAATAACCGCACCTGCCGGCGTAGAAGTGAACGTGAACTGGGCATAGAGGTTTTTTGGGGTGATGAAAAACAAGGCAGCAAAACAGAAAACCGTCCATTTAAGTATTTTCATCCGCTCCTCAATCCGTTGGCTCAAACCGATAGAGGGTGTCGTTATCCCGGATAAACTGCCCGCCGAGTACCAGCCCGAGATCGCGCAGACTCTCTTCCCGCTCTTCCAGCGAAATTGCGCCGCCAAGCCGTTCATTTCTGATCGATTCCGGCGCAGATATTTGAATGCGATAATGATGCTCAAGTTCATTTAAGATTTGATCAACCGGACGGTCTCGGAATACCAGCTCGTTGTTTCTCCAAGCGGTTACAAGGTCAGCTTCTGTCTCTTCGGGAGCTGTAATCCTGTTCGCGATAATGTATGAAAGCTGACCGGGGGAGAGAGTTATCGACTCAGAACGGTCGCTGAGCGACAGCCGCACACTGCCCTTCTCAAGATAAAGCATAGTCTCTCCATCCCAATCGCGCACGTTAAATGATGTTCCCAG
>CAZKIZ010000532.1:0-1807 GCA_964552935.1 uncultured Rhodohalobacter sp.
GGTAAAAGTAAGGGCAACGGAAACAGATAGCGAAATGGCTACAATCATGTGGTCTACACTGCCCGGATTCCTGGCAATTGGTATAGCGGTTGTGGCCTGGAGAAGAAGCAGAAAAGTTGCATAAAATCTATCCGGATTAAATAATTGATAACCCGGCCTGCATTCTGTTGCGGGTCGGGTTTTTACTTTCTGCATATCTTAGCTCATCTATTTGAACCGAATTTCATTAAAACGATGCAAAAATATAAATCGTTAACTGTATACCATTCAATATTTTATCGATCTAAATACCAATCAAATTGGATGGACTATTATGCATATAAAAACCTGGACTGATTATGGATTCTAAACCAAAGCGAATTAAAATAAAGCTCGATCTGCCTGAAAAAGCTGCCACCTATTTCAAGCGTCAGAAAAATTGGGAAAGTGAAGGCGGAGCACCTCATGATGCTGAAAAATTACCCGATGTAGATCTCCCTTTTGAAAAAGGAGACGTGGTTAAAATTCTAAGCGGCGTGGTGGATGTGAAAGATGGCGAGGTGGTCTATGTGGCCGATGTTCAGAAAGTATCTCAGGATTGATCAATCCGTTTTGAATCACTGATCTCCCCAGATTTGAACGGATGTCCATGGTGCATCTTCATTACTCCAGAAGGGATCATCTGCAGGAAGACCCAGAGGCAAAAAAATGGTTGATGCGATGTAGAGGCTGCCCGTATTGTTATAAAAATCGGCCAGTTCCGGCTGGTGTCCGTTGAGGCCAATTTTTAGCCAGCCGTCTTCGGTATAGTTTTCAGGATTTTCCAGGGTTCTGGTTAAAACTGCGGTGAGTGCACTGCGTACCTGAGCCGGTTCAAGGGATGATGGAAGGTTTTTACTTCCGCTACTGAAGTGAATCAACGGCCAGTGCTGCACCGATAATCCCGGCATGATTGCGGCTTTCAGCAGGCAGCACCTTCGATTCTACATCAATGAAGGGCTCAAATTCATGGAAGTCTTTACTAACTCCACCCCCAATTATGATAAGGTCGGGCCAGAAGAGCGCTTCAATGAGCTGCAGATATTCATTTACCCGGCCACCCCACTGCTCCCAGCTCAGCCCTTCATTTTCGCGGATGGAGTTTGCGGCATACTGTTCAGCCTCCATGCCGTGTAATGGTATATGCCCCAGCTCCGTATTCGGCACCAGCTGCCGGTTGTGGAAAACAGCTGACCCGATTCCGGTGCCGAACGCAGCCATAAAAATAGTTCCGTAACAATCCTTTCCCGCTCCGAATTCTGCTTCAGCGAACCCTGCGGCGTCTACATCATTTACAAGATGGATGGGGCAGCCCGTTTTCTTTTCTATTTGTGCTGAGGCGTTTATGCCAATCCAGGAATCATCGATGTTAGAAGCTGTTTTTACGATTTGATTTTTTACCGCTGCCGGAAAGCCGCACCCTACCGGACCTTTCCAGTCAAAATGAGTGATGATCGCCTCAATCGTTTCAATCATGGGCGCCGGTTTTGGCGGTTGCGGGGTGGGTATTCGATACCGTTTAGTGATTAGTTCACCTTTCTCGGTATCCACAATACCGCCCTTTATGCCTGAGCCGCCAACATCAATTCCTAATATTTCCATACTTAATTATAGTGAAGAAGATTCGAAATGAGAAGTTCAGACTGACAAATACTTGAATTGTCAGTTCAAGTCAGATTAGTAATGTAAGGCTCATCGGTTGAAGTAATGGATTCCCGGGGTAGATATTTTTAGAAATCGGGTAACTCTACCAGACAGCCGAAGAGATTTTGGCAGAAGGGTTTCTTAT
>CAZKIZ010000533.1:0-1748 GCA_964552935.1 uncultured Rhodohalobacter sp.
ATGAATTACGGTGGTGGTTCCCTCGTGGTGAAAGGAAATGAACTGTATTCGGCAATTGGCCACAATTCCTTCTATACGTTTGATGGAACCGACTACCTGGTAGCGCACGCCTATGATCTCGGGGATGGAGGAAGGCCAAAACTTACGATACTGGAATTAACGTGGGATGATGACGGATGGCCGGTTGTAACCTTAGACTGATCTCATCATTAACAAATTTAGCTCAAACACTTACTGCAATGAAAAACAGATTCTTAAAACTCCTCTTTATTTCCGGTCTGCTGCTTGTTTTGATTCATACACCCGAAGCGGAAGCTCAGCATATTGATATAAGGGTCCACGATCCTTCAATCATCCAGCAGGACGACATGTATTATATTTTCAATACGGGCCGCGGAATCGCGAATTGGGCCTCCCCTGACATGGAAAACTGGGAACGCCTCGACCCGGTCTTCGATTCAGCCCCTGAATGGACCTTCGATGTCGTTGAAGATTTTGGCAATCACATCTGGGCTCCAAGTATTATTGAAAGAGATGGCACATTCTATCTCTATTATTCCATCTCCTCCTTTGGAAGAAATACTTCTGCAATTGGCGTAGCTACCAACAGCACCCTCCATCCTGATGATCCCGATTACGAATGGACCGATCATGGACAAGTTGTTCGCTCTGTTCCCGGTCGGGATCTGTGGAATGCCATTGACGGGGCACCGGTAATCGATCACGACGGAACGCCATGGCTCGTTTTTGGCTCATTTTGGGCTGGTATGAAACTGGTTCAGCTGGACAATAACATGATCGAAATTGCAAAAGAACCACAAGAGTGGCACACCGTTGCCGCGCGCCACAGGTACTGGAAGATGGACGACCGAAGCGCTGGTAATGCGATGAACAGCAGTATTGAGGCTCCGTTCATTTTTAAGAAGGATAACTACTACTATCTGTTCGTTTCGTGGGATGCCTGCTGCCGAAATGAAGATAGCACCTACAAAATAGTGGTGGGCAGGTCCGAAAATATTACCGGACCCTACCTTGATAAAGCGGGTGAGAATTTAGCCCACGGAGGCGGATCCTTTGTTCTGGGCGGAGATGGCGAAAACTACGCCGCAATTGGACATAATGCCGTTTATACGTTTAATGACACGGATTATTTGATCGCCCACGCCTACGACCTTTCAGATGAGGGCCGATCCAAACTACTTATCCAGGAAGTTGAATGGGATGAGCACGGCTGGCCTGTAGTGCGGCTTTCAGAGTAGAAAGCAGGTTAACTTTGCTAATCATAAAATAATTTTACTGATACTATTTATTTGGAAGACTTAAGCAACCGTAGCAACCACATATGAGGAGGTATAAGATCTCGCCTCCTCCGGCTGCTATTTGAGTGTGCGGTCAGATAAATCAGAATTAATTCCGCTTATAGTCCGATGGCCGCAGTCCCTCTATGAAATCATCAAATCCGTACATTGTCGGGTTGTACTCGCCGATAATATCCACGTTTACATCTTCCGGCAGATCATCGGCCATCTCCAGCGCCCAATATCCTGCATTTACGATCAGCCTTCGCAAATCTTCATTTTCAAAATCGACGGCTGATCCCATCGTAGTCGTAAAAACCTTTCCGGCTGCTCCATTTTCCAGGGAGTATTCTCGCGTCCACGCAACGGGCATCACCGGCTTTTCCCAGTTTACCGGTGAGTCGGCAGTTTTTTCTGATGTGGACTGACCCCAGATCAAAATCTCATTTT
>CAZKIZ010000534.1:0-1740 GCA_964552935.1 uncultured Rhodohalobacter sp.
TTTATGGAGCACAGAGCCTACGTAACGCCGGAGGATGTCCGCTTTGTAGCGATGGATGTCTTACGCCATCGAATTATCCCCACGTTTGAGGCTGAAGCCGAAGAGATTTCCAGTGAAGATATTGTTTCGAAAATTCTCTCTACCGTTCCTGTACCTTAGTTTTGAGTTTTTAGTGATGAGTGTTTAGATGTTGAAAAATCACAAGATTGCTAACAAAGTGAGATACCGGCTTTTATGAGTGATTAGTAATTAGTTGACAAGCTGTCAAAACTAAACACTCGCAACTCACAACTAAACACTACTCAACTCTTCAAACATCTGGTCATATTTACCAATTACCCGGCTCCAGTCGAGATGTCTGTTTATGTTCTGCAGTGACGATTTTGGCAGGGGCTTCATTTCGCCCGTGAGCAGTTTTTTCATAATCTTAAAAAGATCATCTTCTGTATCATACAGAACGGGCGCATGCAGCAGCGGCTTGTGAAGCGTATCAGGTATTAGCTCCGGGTAGTGCAGGGCGTTTGGCACGAGAGGATGGCATCCGCAGTAGATCGCTTCCATAATTGCCACGCAAAAGAATTCGTGAGTTGCCGTTGAGACCACAATATCGCCGGAATGGAGCAGCCGGCTGTAACTTTCCACATCCTCCACGTAGCCAAAGTGCGTTATTTGATCGCCAAACCGTTTCCATGCCCGCTCAAACTCATCCGGTTTTTGGTGCTTGGTATCGCCGGCCAGAATCAGGTCAAACTCCAGGTCGATATCATTCAGGCGGTTCAGCACCTTAAAAAACATTCCGGGATTGCGGTCAAACTGCCAGCGCTGGTTCCATACAATCACGGGACGTTCGTTTTGAGAACGGATATCGGGTTGCTCGTCAAACACTGACAGGTTCATGCCCGGGTAAAACACGCGGCTCTTATCGCGAATCTGCTGAATCGTATTAAAGTATTTATCGTCCGGAAAGTGGTCCAGAAAGTTCGGGAGTTCATTCATCAGATCCTCCAGGTGGAAGCGGGTCGTGAACAGCAGCTCATCGGCTGACAGCATGCTCAAATAGTTGATATAGCTGTAGGTCATGTCCCTCTCCTCCCCCTCAGGCAGCGGCTGCGTCAGCTGATTTTCATGCATCATCATCACTTTAGGTGTATATGCAAAACGGGGATTGGTGAGCGCAAGAAATGCGGGCAGGTTGGTCATACTGCTCACCAACAGAAGATCAATTTCCTCATCCACGTGCGATGTCATCTCCGCAAGCTTCACAGAATCGCCGTGCATGCGCCATTTCCAGCCGCGATAGTTCAGCGTGATAGGAATAACTTTATGTGCAGAATTATTGCGCAGTCCCTCCAGAAAAGCTTTGTGTGATCCGCTGTAAAATGGCTCTACCGCAAGTATATTCAAGATGAAGGCTCTGATTGTGATTAATTACGAACCTGAATATAGTGATCCGTTCATGATCTAAAAAATGGTTCTATTTTGAATTGTGTAGCGTCAGCACTTGATTGTCGGTGACAGTTTGGTATTTAGTTGGGCGGCATGATTGTTTTTCATTGGCTATTAATTCTATCTCCCCTTGAGGGGAGACCATCAAAACGGTACCATCCGTTTTGGTGTGAGGGGTGTTCAGAAACTTGATAACGAGCTCGATCCTTAGTGTTCGGGTTGGTAGTGAATCCCATAAAACACCCCTCCCGGCTAAAGCCGTACTCCCCTCCCCGAGAAATGCACTCTGGGCCA
>CAZKIZ010000535.1:0-1705 GCA_964552935.1 uncultured Rhodohalobacter sp.
CCGAATTTACCCGGTAATCTTCAATAGAAGCCCCACAAGTATCCATAAAAAAACCGGAGCGGAAAACACAATAGCTGCGGGTCCGGCATCCGGTTTTAAACGTATTGAAATCTAAGACTCAGGCTTCCGGTTTGGGGCCCCTGTAATTGAACGGCATATCAAACTTCTCTTTGGAACGGATCTGACCGTGCTCGGCCTCATACTTTCTGAGGTTTTCATTCAGCGCATTGGCCAGTCGTTTTGCGTGATCGGGTGTTAACACCATCCGCTTCACCACTTTTGCTTTCGGTACTCCCGGCATCATCGAAATAAAGTCGAAAACAAATTCTGAGGGTGAATGGGTGATCATCACAAGGTTGGAATAGGTGCCTGTAGCCTCCTCTTTACCCAGTTCAATCTCTATTGGCTTGCCTTTTTTCTTTTTTGGTTTCTGATCCATTCGTCTTCTGTTAAATTAACTGTTCAGTTCGTCTCGTCCTGTTCAAAGCTATCACGGGTCAAGGTTTAACCCGTGCCGTGATTTTACTCTATAAATCCTTTCTCCCGCATCCACTCATCGTTATAGATTTTGGAGGTGTAGCGGGTGCCGCTGTCAGGCAGAATTACAACCATCAAATCATCCTTTCCAAGACTGTTTTTCCTGGCATATTCAACTGCACCGTGCATTGCCGCTCCGCATGATCCGCCAATAAAAAGCCCCTCTTTTTTAGCGAGATCACGGGTCATTAAAAATGCCTCTTTATCATTCACCTGCTCAACAGCATCAATCATATCAAAATCGACGTTACCGGGAATAATATCTTCACCAATCCCTTCCGTCAGGTACGGTTTGATCTCGTTTTTGTCAAACTTACCCGTTTCAAAATAGACTTTATAGACAGATCCAACGCTATCCACGCCAATCACTTTAATATCGGGATTCTTCTCCTTCAGGTATTTGGCAGTCCCCGAAATGGTTCCGCCCGTGCCCATTCCCGCCACATAATGGGTGATCTTACCTTCTGTCTGTTCCCAGATTTCTGGCCCCGTAGTTTCGTAATGAGCCTTTGTGTTGCTCAGGTTATCATACTGGTTCGGATAGTAGGAGTTGGGGATCTCTTTACTGAGCCGTTTCGCCACAGAGTAGTAGCTCTCCGGATCTTCAGGCTCCACATTTGTGGGGCATACACGCACTTCGGCACCCAGCGCCCTGAGCAGATCAATTTTTTCCTGGCTCTGTTTATCGGTTGTTGTAAAGATACATTTGTACCCTTTTACTGCTGCTGCGAGCGCGAGTCCCATACCGGTATTGCCGGATGTGCCCTCTATAATGGTGCCGCCCGGTTTAATCCATCCCTCTTTCTCGGCATCCTCTATCATTTTGAGCGCTATCCTGTCTTTGATGCTCTGGCCGGGATTCAGATATTCCACTTTGGCCGTGATGGTCAGCGGCAAATCACTTCCTACTTTCTGTAACTTTACGAGCGGTGTATTGCCGATCGCCCCCAATATTGAATCGTGAATCATGTCTTTACTACTTTTTATGTGTTGCTAATCAATCTGATGTAAAGATATAAAAATTGCGGCGTCATATAAGGATGTATTTCAATGCAAAATCCGTACTTTTATTAATCTGTCGTCATAAACCTTCTTTTAAGACGTGAATTCTACCCTGCATTATTCACCAAGAAATTTGGTTGTGGCTAAGGCGTCTCGGAAATGGTGG
>CAZKIZ010000536.1:0-1702 GCA_964552935.1 uncultured Rhodohalobacter sp.
AAATAAAAAGGACTTCAAAAAAAGTGCGCTGCCGGTATATACTCCAAAAGAATTCATAGCTATTTGGGAACAGTTGTAAAATCTTATTTTTTATGATGGGAGATAAATTGAATATCAAATTTCTGTCAGGCACGGAAGTTTACTTGAATGCTAAAAACTGAGTGCAACTTTCACATCACGGAGCCATTCCTTATTGCGCAACAGCATTGAATAATGGATTTCATTGTATGTCAATCCAGTAATCAGGTCGCCGGTGTTGATGTGCAATTGCTATTATAAAAAGATGATCCTTCTCAATTGAATACAATAGTTTATAAGGAAATTTATGCATCAGATACTTTCTTATTTCACCCCTTTCTAAAGACCACGATGTGGGATATTCAGAAATTCTTTCAACAGCTTTTTTAACTTCATTTTCAAACCTGTTTCCCAAAGCAGGATGCTCCTGATTATAATAATCTACAGCATCAACAAGCTCTAAAGCCGCATTTTTTGAAAATACAACACGCATTATCGATTCTTGAAAACCTCTTCCATTGGTATCCCCTCAAGTTTTCCCTCCCGGTAAGCCTTGAGTCTCTTTTCGGATTCTTCCGCCCAAATTTCATCCAACTCTTTTTGCGGTTGGTCAAGGCTTTTTATCAGACTTTCTACCAGAAGTGCCCGCTCTTTGGGTTTCAGCTTTAGTGCTTCATCAAGCAGTACTTTGGTACTCATAATATTATCTCAAAATTCGTTTTTGTTACAGTCAAAAATCAAAATCACCAGCAACTGACCTTTCAATTTTATAAATCGCTTCTATAACGTTATATACTCATGTTGATTTTAAAATACAATCATGAAGAATAAAATAGCTCTTTACAACTACTGGTCCGCAGCATCGGTCTTTTTTGTCTCTGTTGCAATCATCGCGCTGCAGCTGATGATTATGCGGGCGCTTTCGGTATCGCACTACTACCACTTTTCCTACCTGGTAATTAGCACCGCGCTTTTGGGGTTTGGTGCCAGCGGTACATTTTTAGCACTCTTTTATGATAAGCTGAAGGAGCGCTTCGCTCTCTGGAACCTGGTCTTCTTTCTCGGGTTTACCATCTCCATCCCCGTTACCTACTGGATTACCCAATCGCTGCCGCTCGACACCCAGTATCTGCTCCACAGCGGCGAACAGATCACGCTTCTGCTCACCTACAACCTTTTGGTTTTTATACCATTCTTTTTTGGTGGTACCGTTGTCGGTTTTATGATCTCCTACTTCAAAAGAGAAGTGCCGGAGCTCTATGCCGCCAACCTGATCGGCAGCGGTGCGGGTGGCGTGTTCGCTATCGGGCTGATGTTTCTCGTACCCGCGTTCAAACTCCCGGTAATGATTACGCCCGTGGCTTTTATCGCTATGATCTGCTTCTGGCTCTCTATTCGCAGTAAAACCGGAGAGCATCGCATGAGGGATCTTCTCCTCGGCTCGATTGCCGCCCTGGCAACACTCGGTGCCCTGCTAATTGAGCCGCCCCATTCGGTGGATCAATACAAAACCCTGGCCCATTTTCAGCAATTGGAGCGCCAGGGTGATGCGGAGCAGGTGCAGGAACGGTTTGGTCCGCGGGGTCAGATTAACGTCTACTCTTCGCCGACGTTTCACCACACCCTTTTTGCCGGCGCGATGGCAACCACCACTCCGCCGGAGCAGCTTGCACTGATGGTGGAC
>CAZKIZ010000537.1:0-1696 GCA_964552935.1 uncultured Rhodohalobacter sp.
TTCCCCCGAAGGGATGCCCGCGGCAAAAGGGGGACTTTTATCTTTTTCCGACCCAAAGGATCGGGGAATTAAACCACTTATGATTAAAGAACCTCTTCAACCGGTGTATAATCCATTTCAAAAGCTTCCGCTACATCTCTGTAGACAATCTCGCCATTGGCGATGTTGAGTCCTTTCAGAAGCTCTTTATTCTCCTTCAGAGCCTTTTTCCATCCTTTATTTGCCAGCTGAACAGCATACGGAAGAGTTACGTTGGTCAGCCCCATTGTAGATGTATTTGGCACCGCCCCGGGCATATTTGCAACACAATAGTGAACAATGTCGTCAATCACATAAACCGGTTTATCGTGAGTGGTTGGCTTGGAAGTTTCAAAGCATCCACCCTGGTCTATCGCAACATCAACCAGCACGCTTCCGGGCTTCAGCAGTGAAAGCATTTCGCGGGTTACAAGATGCGGAGCTTTGGCACCCGGCTTCAACACACCACCTATCACGAGATCTGTTTGAGGCAGTAAATGACGAATATTGGCTTCATTCGAAAACAGTGTCGATACATTTTTAGGCATCACATCGTCGAGATAGCGCAGACGCGGAATGTTGATGTCCAGTATAGTCGTATTCGCTCCCATTCCGGCGGCGATTTTTGCGGCATTCACCCCAACAATTCCGCCTCCAAGCACAATCACATTGGCGGGTGGTACACCGGGAATTCCGCCCATCAAAACACCGCGTCCCCCCATCGGTTTTTCGAGATACTTGGCTCCCTCCTGTGCCGCCATTCGTCCGGCAACTTCACTCATCGGGATCAGCAGCGGCAGAGACCGGTCCGATTTTTCAACCGTTTCGTACGCAATGGCAATACATCCCGATTCTGCAACCGCTTCTGTTAGCTCACGGCTTGCTGCAAAATGGAGATAAGTAAACAGGATTTGTCCCTTGCGCATCCGCGGGTATTCCGGCTTGATGGGCTCCTTTACCTTCATAATCATTTCAGCCCGTTTCCAAACTTCATTTACATCATCTACAATTTGTGCGCCTGCATCAGCATAAGCAGAATCCGGAAACCCGCTCCCGGTTCCCGCTCCTTTTTCAATAAGAAGCTCGTGACCATTTTTGCTGAGCTGAAGCACTCCGCTTGGCAGCAGTGCCACACGGTTTTCATGAGTCTTAATTTCTTTCGGGACTCCAATTATCATAATGCTAACCTTAAAATGTTTATACCTGTTCTATTTGAAGGCCTGAAGTTAGAAATTTTTGCACTATTTAGCAGACTCTGATTTCATGATTTTCTAAAGCAATAAATATTCAGCAGCGTCATTAAAAGCGCTTTTTCGACCCTATATCACTTATTACTGAATTAAATATGGAGAATTCTTAAGATCAGTCTGCGTCATATCTCAATAAATCGAAGAGGTAAGCTATTTCGATTCCTTCATGGAGTTCAGCTTTAAAACACCTTTTTTTGTGAGGGATATATGGCCATAGAGAAGAGGTCCGCCAATCGATTCAATTTTAATAAAGCCAAGACTGACAAGGTATTCAAAAGTCTGCTTGATTTCTGTTCTGTCGAGTTTAAGTCCATCCGCAAGTTTACTCACCGAAACCTTTAACCCGGGACGATTTCCTGATTGTTTTCCGGCCGCGAGCAATATATTTTCACACCGTTTGTTAAAATTGTTTCCAATCAGCATAACAG
>CAZKIZ010000538.1:0-1687 GCA_964552935.1 uncultured Rhodohalobacter sp.
CGGGCTCAACACCAATAATGCGGCAGTCGTGATAGAAAGATGTAAAATCAGACGCCAGCTCATTCAGGTAGGTGATGACCCGGTGAGGCTCTTTATGATCGGCAGAGAGCGTAATCACTTCTGGAAAGGCGAGCATCTTCTTGATCAGCGTAACCTCCGAATCGTGCTTCAGCAGACCTAGATTCAGTTCGGCCTTACTTTCATCCAGCTCCTCAATTTTTCGCAGGATCGACTGGATTCGTGCATGAGCGTACTGCAGGTAGAAGACCGGGTTTTTATCGCCCGCTTCCTTCGCGCGCGCCACATCGAACTCAAGATGAGTGTTGGGCGATCGCATTAAAAAGAAAAATCGGGTTACGTCCTCGCCCACATCATCCATTAGCTCGTCGAGCGTGACGAAATTCGCTTTACGGGTGCTCATCTTATACGGCTTGCCGTCCTGAACAAGAGTGACGAACTGGTAAACAAGAACTTCTACTTTGCTCTGATCATACCCCAGAACATCAATGCCATTCATCACATCCGGATACGTATCAATATGATCGGCTCCGAACACGTCGATGCAGAGATCGTAGCCTCTGTCCAGCTTGTTGGCGTGATAGGCGATATCGGGCAGACGGTACGTTGGCTCGCCGGTACTTTTAATCAGAACGGTATCCTTATCTTTGCCGAACTCGGTGGTTTTAAACCATACGGCGCCATCCTCATCATACGCCATCTTCTTTTCGCGAAACCTGTTCACAACGTCATCAATCATGCCGTTGTCGTAGAGTGTTCTCTCGTTAAAAAATGAATCCATACTGATGTTCATCCGCTTCAGAGTGGTTTGAATTTGGTCAAAAATCGCCGATTCTGCCTCCTCTTTAAATACCGTTTCATCTTCGCTGTCGGCAAGAGCTTCACCGTGCTTTTCAACCAGCCCGTTCGCAATCTCTTTAATGTATTCGCCTTCGTAACCGCCTTCTGGCAGCTCAGCGTCCCGGCCGATCGCCTGCAGATACCGCACCTGAACGCTCTGACCCAGCTTTCGCATCTGGCGGCCGGCGTTGTTGAAATAGTATTCACGATCTACCTCGGCGCCGGTCCACTCAAAAAGGCGTGCAACGGTATCTCCCAGCACAGCATTTCGTCCGTGACCAACCGTTAACGGCCCCGTGGGATTGGCGCTCACAAATTCCACCAGTATTTTCTTGCCGCTCCTCTCATCAGACTGACCAAACGTTTCACCCGCGTCCATTAACTCCTGCAGGGCGTCTGTCAGGTACTGATCAGAATATCGGAAGTTAATAAAACCGGGGCCCGCCACTTCCGCTGAAGATACTTTTTTGGGATCCAGCTCGATCTGATCCACAATTTTTTCGGCAATTTTACGCGGATTATTCCGAAGAGCCTTTGCCAGCTTCATCGCCACATTTGTTGCCACATCACCGTGAGACGGATCCCGCGGAGTTTCCAGGTGGAGTTCCGGAATTTGATCTTCATCAAGGTCGAAGCTGCGGAGAACGGATAAAAGCTGATTCTTTAAATAAGTTTCAATCTGCATATATGGATCGTATTTGGCCGTATTCTAAAGAGAAACAAAGATACGGTTTTTCATCCGGCAATCGCTACCTGAATTCAGGCTGAAAAACTGCGGAACACACCCCTTGTTACACTCATCCGGCGTTGCCGTTTCGTTTAAACTTTT
>CAZKIZ010000539.1:0-1677 GCA_964552935.1 uncultured Rhodohalobacter sp.
TAATAGCCAAGGTGAAGTTATAAGCAGAAATACACTCGCTATTACCGGCACCTTTAACAACATGGGGTTCACCATTCTCACCGACATCACACCTGAATTAGAATATAGCTTCGACCGTGTCATAGAAATGCCGGAAACCAATGGCTCACTCCAGGTTAATTTAATAGCTGAATGGGAAACATGGTTTTTGGACAATTCAATGGAATCAATCCTGGATCCAACAGATGCTGCCAACCATCCTGAAATTATTGAGAATTTTCAGCAATTCTTCACAGCTGAAACACTCACAATCGGCGAAATGTGATCGGTTGTTCGCCATTCGTAAATCACTTCGTACTTACTGATTCACCTTCACATCAACCACCTCCATAATGGTGGTACTGGCCATACCCGATTCCAGCATCTGTTCAAACTGCTCCATCTGCCCTGACATCTGCTCACGAATCATCTCCCGCTGAGCTTCCGGCATCGACTCAAGCTGCTTTTCAAATTCACGCATCGCCTGCCTCGCTTCAGCTAAATCTTCATCATTCATCATCTGATCCATTCCCTCTATTTTCATCGTCATATTGTGTGCTACCGGCAATCCCGAATACATCCTGTAATCACCAAGCTCCATTTCAACCGTCATGCCGCCGCCATCTTCAAACTGTTCATAGATCATTTTTACAGGCATCAAAAGGTCTGAATCTATCCAGAGCGTTGCCTTCTCAATTTCAAAATCCATTCCATCCTCATCATACTCATCCTCCTCGCCAAGCGACTGGAGAAGATCACTATCCCTGATAATCAACCGGTAGGTGGCTCTGCCGTTCAGGCGCTCTTCAGTCACCGATTCAGCAGCGCGAATTACTTTATCAAATGAACCGTCGTACATTCCTTCAAAAAGTTCAGTGTCCAGGTCATCGTAGCTTTCATCCGGCACCAGCGCATAGCTGCCGTCTGTTTCAGTTCTGATATAGCGTGTCACAGATTCACTGGTAAAACCGGCAAACTCTGTTTTAACCGTCATTTCAAGAGATTGAATGGTCGACAGCCTCTGCTGATGAATATCCTGAATTCTGTCAGCCAGCTGATCCGGCGATGGCTGAGCTGTAAGAATGCAGGGCGCAAGAAATGCCGCAAATAATAAAGTAAAAAATCCGTTTTGTATTTTTCCCATAACTATATCCATTGTATTTGTTGGTGACTCCATTCGATATGCGCAAAAACTTCGTTGCAGCTATCACGAACGATCGTTTTATTAATAGTGGTTTATTTTACACATTCTGAATGACAGATACCTCTTTTTACAGACGCCACATTAATGAGTCAGAAAAAAATAGTCTCTCTGTTCTTCCTCTTGTTTGGTCTCTCGCTGATCTATGCGGGCGTGCAGGAGTTCCGTATTCTTAGCAGTTCTTACAATCCTCTGTTTACCATATCACCGGATAATGATATTCGTGCGATGATAATTGTTGGCACGGCAACAACGGTTTCGGGGTTTGTTGGCCTTTTAAGAAAGAGAGTGATTTGAGGGTGATAATTTATTTTTTTATAAACGCTCTATCACATTCACTAATGCAAGACTTGTTCCATCGTCAACCGGTTATCTGTTTAATCAAAGTCCAAAAATATAGTATATACCTGAGTTCGAGTCTTGAATTATGGATAAAAAAGTCCCCCTTACCCCGCGAG
>CAZKIZ010000540.1:0-1661 GCA_964552935.1 uncultured Rhodohalobacter sp.
AAATTCTGCTGAGTGAACACCAGAAGTGGGTTTAAAAATAGTGAAAGAAGGTCGTTTTCGGAAACCTGCCTGAGATCTACAGCACAACGAGGTCTCTTATGTTTTCGAGACGGGCGGGACCAATTCCTCTGATTTCAAGAAGCTGGTCTGCCGATTCAAAATCGCCATTTTTTTCACGCCACTCTATAATTCTGGTGGCGTATGCAGGCCCGATACCCGGTAGTTTTTGAAGTTCCTCGGCGTCGGCTTTATTAATGTTAATACGATTCGTATCGACTATTGCGTGTTCAGGTTCCAGGTTTTTATAGGTTTTTACGTCATTTTCTGTATCAGACTCATCTGCTGCCAGCTGCTCAGGCGTTATTGGCGTGTACCGCGCCATGATCGCGTCGTGCTCTGCCTGCTGAACCGCCGAGCGTTCATGAAACACCTGCTCCAGGTCTGAGTAATCGTATCGATCAGGTGATGGCGACAGATCTATAAATGTGATCACAGCGGTTAAAATGAGTGTGATCAACATCATAATTGAAAGTACAATTCGCTCACTTCTTCGTATGTGCAGCTTATCGATTAAAAAAAATAATTTCCGTTTCATAGTTTTCTCCTTTATGGTTCATCCTTACTTTTATGATCCGTAAACTGAACATCCCTTACAAAATTGATGAAATTTAATTCTCACACTTCCACCCACAACGGTTCCACACTATCCTGGTATCAAATAGGAGAAGGCAAACCGCTGATTATCCTACACGGCTGGGGGAGCAGCGGGGATGTTATGAAGCCCACTGCAGAGAAGCTGGCCGCTGTGCGAAATTGCATCATTCTTGATCTGCCGGGGTTTGGGCAGTCGCCGGAGCCGCCAAGTGCATGGTCAATTGGTGACTACGCTGATATGGTTTGCGAATTCATCAATGAACAGTTTCCCGGCAGGCCCGTCGATTTCCTGGTCCACTCCTTTGGCGGACGAATTCTCCTGAAGATTTTAACTCAGTCACCACGATCAGTCTCGATAGATAAGATGATTATTACCGGTGGTGCAGGCCTAAAGCCGAAACGCTCGCTCTCCTATCATTTAAGGCGCATAGCTGCCGCCATTTTAAAAGCCCCGATTAAGCTTGCTCTACCCTCAAAACGTGAAGCACTGATGAACCGGCTGCGCAATACAGCCCTGTGGAAATCTCTTGGATCGTCAGACTATCGAAAACTCTCAGGAGTGATGCGGGAAACGTTTGTGAAATCGGTGACAGAATTTTTTGACGGTGAGCTGCACAAAATTGACGACGAGATGTTGCTGCTCTGGGGAAAAGACGATGCGGCAACACCCCTAGATCAGGGCAGACGGCTTGAAAAAGGTATCAAGAACAGTGCACTGGTTGAGATTGAACACGCCGGACACTACGCTTTTCTGGATCAGCCGTCAAAGTTTGCGGCAATTGCAAAAGCGTACCTGGAAGGGTAATTCTAACCTGAGTACGATTCATAATATATTTCATTTATTCGATATCAAGTCTCCCCTAAAAAGGGGAGATTTCCCCCAAGGGATCCCTTCGGGAAGAGGGGTGTTCATCGGTTTATTCAAAGACCTGATGGACATCCCCCTCAATCCCTGACATTACCCATATAATTTTCACTTATAGGTGTTAATTTGTTATATTACAGTG
>CAZKIZ010000541.1:0-1649 GCA_964552935.1 uncultured Rhodohalobacter sp.
ACTTGATTCAAAACGAACCAAAAGATCAAGGCGACGAAACAATTGGCGGCGGTCACGGAATATCTGCTACCTTTTATCAATGGTCCGCCACGCTTAATGCTTGATAATATGTTATGGGCCGGTATGATAAAAGGTCCCCGCAGATCTTCAGGCTCCCTCTATCCGCCAATTCTTTCGAGGCCGAAGACTAACTCTAAGTAAACTTTAAATCTAAAACGGCAATAAAAAAACTGTTAAATGGGACATTATCTTTAAACCAAAAAGTAACCTGTAGATTCTATTTCAAAAGAATGCATGAGGTTTTTTTCGAAAATCATCATAACGGTTTTAAGTCAAATATTGACAATAATTTAAATGCGAAAACTGGTTTTAAACAAAATTACATGAGCAATGTCCAGCCCCAGTGGGATTCCTTCGGGAAAAGGGGACACTCCAGAATAAACTCCATATTTGAGCAACTGGTAATGGGTTATTCGTTGATACCTCGTGGACTCTGCCCCGAGGTAGTTCATTTTTCTGATTAATTGTTTGTCATCTCAAAAACGATTGTAACTTGCTTCTGGACCGACACCGTTTGTGAGAAATTTTGCATGGATGGTCCGGCATCACTCATTGCCCTTACTTCGAAAGCTTCAGCCAGTGCTACTGGACGATAGTTTTGATCTGATCTGTGCTCAATTGAAATAATGGTCCCAAGATTTCTGCCGGCTGCAGAAGCAAGAATTTGGGCATCTTTCCGTGCATTATCCACCGCTTGTTTCAGTGCTTCATCGGATGCTTCTTCCAGCATGGTGGAGGAGAGGCTACCGGAGAAATTATCAAATCCGTTCTGAATCAGGGTAACCTGCAGCTCGCCGAGCATCTCAATGTCGTTCAGCTGCAACTGGATTTGCTGTGTAGTAGAAGAATGAATCTCTCCATCTCTCTGCCTGTTGGGGCGCACGGTTATGGGGCGGTAGTTGATCTGTTCGTCTTCAAACTCAAGCTCCTCGAGAAGACCCGCCAGGAACGACTCCCTTTCTCTGTGTAGTTCAAATGCACGTTCAGCGTTTTCATGACTGATACTGATATTTACAGACATAGAAGCGATATCAGCCGGTACCATCGCTTCACCATTAGAGGTAATGGTTAATTGGCTGCCATTTACGGGCACAGGTTGATGTTGTGCCAAAAGATCAATCGGCAGAAGAAAGAGATAGAATGAAATTACTGCTGTGATAAACGTTTTCATAAGTATAATGATTTGTAACTGGTTGATATGTAATCTGTTGCGGATGATTGATGTTTTCAGTGGCTCCCGGACTTTTACGAAGCTAATCTTTCATAGTTCAACAACTGATAATATTTATTTTTGTTTCTCATAATAGTTTGAAATTACTTGTCTTAGTTCTTTCATGTTATCAAAATGTTATGGAAGCGCTTGCTTTAATGTAAAAACAGAGCTTTCTTTGGTTACAACTTTTCTGTCTCCAGTCATCTGTTTTGATGAAGACAGTTCTGATATATAAATAGTAATCAAATCAGCACATTATGATTTCTAAATTTACGGTCAGGTATTCCGTGGTGTTATTGATGCTTTTATCTGTTTTTTTGATGGAAGTAAATACACTGCAAGCCAATACACCCGATGACGCGCAAATTACAGTCTC
>CAZKIZ010000542.1:0-1623 GCA_964552935.1 uncultured Rhodohalobacter sp.
ACTCCACAGTTCGACATCACGCGCAGCGTGATACTCAACAGTTCAACATCACAAGCTACGCTTTAAACACCTGCTTGGTATTTTGTGACGCTTCTTTCATTGCGTTACGCGTATCTACGATACAAGCTGCCCATTTTGCAAGCTCACGGTAGTTGATCTCATCATGGTTAGTTGCAATCACAACGGCATCATACGAACTGATCGTCTTTTCATTCCACTCCACAGATTTTCGTCCCGCATACTGTGGATATTCTCTGGACGGACGAATGATCGGCACGTATGGATCGTAATAAGACACTTCAGCTCCCATGTCCTCATATAGCTCCATCAGTTTATACGTGGGTGATTCCCGGTCGTCATCTACATTCGGTTTGTAAGCGAGACCGATTAGCAGAACCTTGCTGCCGTTTAGCGATTTTTTATGCTGATTGAGCGCTTCAAGCGTACGCTGAACCACATATTTGGGCATATTGGTATTGATCTCTCCCGCAAGTTCAATGAACCGCGTGGGTTGCTCCACTTCACGCGCTTTCCAGGTAAGGTAGAACGGATCGATCGGAATACAGTGACCGCCGAGTCCGGGTCCGGGAGTAAATTTCATAAACCCAAACGGTTTAGTGCCGGCGGCATCCAGCACTTCATGTACGTCAATTCCCATAGCGGCGTAAATCACCTTCAGCTCGTTGACCATGGCTATATTCACCGACCGGAAAATGTTTTCGGTCAGCTTCACCGCTTCCGCAGTTTTTGTATCACTGACCGGAACCGTTTGAACAATAGCGGTATCATAGAGAGCACAGGCGAGCATCAGCGCATCATTTCCGTGGCCGCCCACTACTTTCGGAATCTTGGATGTATTAAAGTCCGGATTACCGGGATCTTCACGCTCAGGACTGTAGGCGACATAAAAATCTTCACCCGCCTTCAGGCCGCTTCCCTCTTCAAGTATGGGTATAATGAGATCTTCTGTTGTACCGGGGTAAGTAGTGGATTCCAGAATCACCAGCTGATCTTTTCGGAGGTGCTCTGCAACCGTTCTCGTTGTTTTTTCAACATAGGTCATATCAGGCTCCCGGTGCTGATTCAGCGGTGTGGGTACACACATCAAAAGGGCGTCCGCTTCATCCATTCGGTCAAAATTGGATGTTGCATCGCAGATATCGCTCTCCGCAAGGGTCTCCATCATCTCCTTTCCAAGGTGCTTGATGTAAGGCGTACCGGAGTTGACAAAATCCACTTTCTGCTGATCAACGTCGAATCCTAAAACCGGCATCCCCTTTTTGTGAAAAGTCCACATCAGCGGCAGGCCAACATATCCTAAACCGATTATCCCAACTTTAAACGTCTTCTCATTAATACGGTCCAGCTGATCCGATAAGCTCATAAATAAATACCTGTAATTTGATTAATTAGTCTTCTGCACTTGCTTGTTTTAAGTGCCAAATATACCCTACTTTTGAACCATTTGGAAACACGAATTCTCACCAGGGAATCTGAGTAAGAATAATGACAACATTGATAAAAGATTATTGGAAATGATCAGAGCTCCCTCTCAGACCGTAGTGCCATCTGTGCACCCCTTTGTGAACTTTGTGGTACATCCGCTCCCTATTCCAGCAACTC
>CAZKIZ010000543.1:0-1613 GCA_964552935.1 uncultured Rhodohalobacter sp.
GGCTCACCAGTATAACAGAGAAGCTGGAGTGATGGGTTGACTTGATTAGAACTACATTCGCGGCTCGACCATACTCCGCGTCATTGCGCCCCAGCGGTCAATCATCGTAGTGCAACTTTAAGGCCAAACAACTCGTCGGACGAAAAAGGCAATCGTCCGACGAGGGATTTTTCCCTCGACTATTTATTACTTTCTGTTCCAGTGAGCTCTTTGTAGTTCCCGCTTGTTTAGAATCACATCCGCGTTTCATCCATACTCCGCGTCGCGGCGCCCCAGCGGTGCATCTTCGTAAGGTGCTTTGAGGCCAAACAACTCGTCGGACGAAGAAGGCAATCGTCCGACGAGGGGGTTCACCGAAAATCCAGACATAAAAAAATCCCGAAAGAAATCAATTCCTTCGGGATTTTTCGGAACGAGTTAAATCCTGGTTTTAATACTGTCCGCCCTGCGGCTGTTCCTGCATCATTCCTTCTTGCTGTTGCTGCATGAACTGCTGAACACGCTGCTGCATCTCTGGATCTTGTTGCATTGCGATATTTATTTCACGGAAGCGATCCATTGACATGCCGTGTTCTTCGATTTTCTCTTCCATTTCTGCTTCTACCTCGATTTCAACCTGGGCAATTCCCTCAGAGGCGCGTTCATATTTTTCCATGTCTTCGGCGCTAACGTCAAGGTCCTCATCAGACTGTCCCATATGGCGGCTTTCAGCGATCTGGTTGTAGATATCGAGAGAGAGATCTTCATTCTCAACAATGGCTACCATGTCTTGCTGTGACTCCATTTGTATGCCCTGAAGCTCAGTGGAAATCTCCACAAACTGTTCAAGTTCATCGTCTGATACATCAATTTGAGCAGTCGGCTGCTGCTGCATCTGATCTTGCTGCATTGTTTGATCTGGCGCGGTTTGTTCCGGTGGGGTATCACTTTGGCAGGCCATGAAGGCGAGTGACAAAATGAGCATTGAAAAATACTTCATTATAATTCGATTTATTGAGTTGAGTAGTTATACTTTGTAACACTACTAACCACAATAAACACGGAGTGTTTCATATTTGATCAGATTTAAAGGGATTTTACTTTATCCCTGTTCCCTGGAAGTTGAACCTCCGTTTGAGATTCCGCTTTGAGACGATCCAATCATACTATTTAGCTTTTCCCCGCCGCGAATTCCAAAGTCGAGCGTTCGAATCGGGAATGGAATCATGATGTCGTTCTGATCGAATGCTTTGGTTATGGCTATAATTGCATCGTTACGTGCCTGCCAGTAATCGGGATTTGTTACAAAACTCACCCAAAACCGAATTTTAAAGTTTATAGAGCTGTCGCCGAATTCATCATAGTAAAACTCAATTCCTTTATCAGAGAGCACATTTTCAACTTCATCAACCGCATTTAGCGCGACATCACGCGCTTTTTCAAGATCATCACCGTAGGAAACACCGCAGGAGAGATCCACCCTCCGGAGACCGGTAGAGGTGAAGTTTTCAAGAGGATTTTCGAACACTTTTTTATTCGGTATATACACAATTTGTCCGGTTACGGACTTCATGATTGTATTTCTGAGGTTTAGTTTTTCAACCGTTCCATAAAAATCATTGGTCTGAATGATA
>CAZKIZ010000544.1:0-1606 GCA_964552935.1 uncultured Rhodohalobacter sp.
CACCGGGTGAACGTAATTGACGGCTGGCTAGCCCTCAACTTTACGAAAAATCCCGGTATGGCCATGGGTATGGACTTTTTGTCCACTCCGGTCATAAGCGTTGTGGCTATCGTGGCGACCATCGCTATATTCACCTACATTCTCTACACGATGAAAGAGGCGAATCTTCCGTATCTGCTCTGTATGGGGCTGATACTTGGCGGAGCTCTGGGTAACATTACCGACAGAATTTTTATGGCCGGTATAGGCGGCTACGGCGGTGTGCTGGAAGGCCACGTTGTAGATTTTATCCACTTTAATCTCACCATTGGTGATACGCCCGTTTTCCCCTACATCTTCAATGTGGCCGACATTGCCATCACCACCTCTATTCTTGTGATGCTGGTATTCCACAAAAAAATCATGCCTGTAGAAAGCAGTGACGAAAATCATACTGCGGAGCCTTCCGATGAAAGCAGGTCCACACTCCCGGAGTCTGATTCAGAAAACAAGCTGAAAGACCCCGCAGCCGCAACGTCTCAGGAATCTATCCCGGCTGAAAATGACGATCCAAAACATCAAAACGGCTAGAGTTATACCCTTCTAAAACCGGGGCAATGAATGGCGCCATGGCCCGGAATATTTAAAGAGAAGTACTAATCCATTTTTAGTATAATAAAAGAGAAACAGCACTGACGGGGGTTGTATCCTGCAGGCTAAAGAGCAGCAGAGAGAGCGGGCACGAAAATCGATATCCACGTCAGATGATACACTTCAATTTGTTGCACGCTTTTCACCATGCTAAAACTGATTCTCCTGGCAGCAATTGCCGGAGTTGCAGTTGGGAACTCTGGCCTGAAAACGGTTGACCGATCGTTGAACCTGGAACCGGTACGCTCCGAAAACAGCCTCTCTCAGCAGTCGGTTCGCGCCATTGCACAGGACTCACTCGGTTACATCTGGATCGGCACCCGCGAAGGGTTAAACCGGTTCGATGGGTATAGCTACAGCCACTATCTCCATCTCGATGATGAACCGGCTTCACTTACCGATAATAGCGTCTTAGACCTGTTGGTTACACGAAGCGGCGAACTATTGGTTCTGACCTCTACAGGACTGCACCGGTATGATCGCCCGGGCAACCGCCTGGTCAGGATTACATCAAATCATGACGGTATGTTTGATCGGACCAGGCTTTATGAAGATAAAGAAGCAAAAGTTTGGTTCCTTTCCGGAAGAGATCTCTTCTGCCTGTTGCCCGATGGCGCCTCACTTCAAACACTGGATCTGTCCGAATCAAACATTGAATACCGGGATCTTTTACTTACTACAGATAGTGATGCAACGGTACTGTTACGTGACCGTTCCGTTGAAAAAAGCTGGAGAGTGTCTGCAGGAGAAAATGGAATACGAATAGAGAATGAGCTCCATCATCAAAGTCTGTATGATAAGTGGGTTCAGCGGCTTAAAAAGATCACAGACCACCTGGATGGAAGTTACCCGGTTCAGGAGCTCGCCCGATACTTTTATGAGAAACAGGTCATTGATGCAAAGGCAGATATGCGGGGTAATCTCTGGTTTAAAAATCAGCTCTCAGTTTTTCGTTACAATCCTTTGGATGGATATG
>CAZKIZ010000545.1:0-1604 GCA_964552935.1 uncultured Rhodohalobacter sp.
TGGATGCCCTGGCGTTCTAAATACCTTTTAAACGTATCGATAAAATAGAGAGAAGGATTATGAATACTCAGCGGTTCTGTCTCATAATATCCTGCCGGCAGAGTACTTCTCAGGTAGATTCTGTTGCTTCCAAGTTCTCTTCTGTACGACTCATCAAAGCGGGTTCCGCGTGGAGTAATCCGCTGTTCGTTTATGAACTGCACATACGGCGTATTAAAAGGAAACCAGGATATGGACGGTGTGGAACCGGGGGCACCGTCTGCTAAAACTTCAAGATCAACAACGTTCATGTTAAACGACAGCGCGCTGATCTCAGGAGCGTAATAATAGCTCAGATCGTCCCACTCCCATCCTCTTGGATAAGGTATGTCATCAAACAAGCCGTCGTGGCCAATAATGTTTCCATCAACGATGTCTATCCCCATATCTGTCAAAACTCTGAACCATTGCTCAAACAAAAAGAGAGGGTCATCGTAGGCTTCGCCATTTATGGACGGGTCACCGCTGCCTTCAATGTAAAGATCCCCGGCCCAGCGGTTGCCGACCTGTTCTCCCGTACCGTAGAGTGTAGTTACAAATTGATGATCCTCTCCGATAAGCTCGAGGTATGCGGCTGAAGATATCAGTTTAAGGTTTGAAGCGGGGCGAATTAGTTTGTCGCTGTTGTATTCATAGAGCACCTGATCATCAGAGCCTCGTATCATGATTGACCAGAAGGAACTGGATGCGTGACTCTGATTGATTATATCACGAACAGGATCTGTCTGCTGCGCGTGAAGACTTTGTGTTCCGGATAGGGAGATCCATAAAACCAGGATGCAAAAGCCGTTTGATAAAAATCGGGAGGGCATGCTCACATTAGTTTCCGAAATATTCGATCTCTTCGTTTTGAAAAGTTTCAAAAATTTGATCGGCAGTCGTACACTGAACAAGTTTTTCCCTGAAAGATGAGCTGTTCATAAGTCTTGAAATTCTGCTCAAAAGCTTAATGTGAGTATTACATTTGCTTTCCGGGCCCACCAGTAAAAAAACCAACTTCACCGGTTCATTATCAATAGAATCGAAATTTACAGGCTTATCCAGCACTGCAAAACTTGCGAGTATATTTTCAATTTCAGAGCATTTGCCGTGCGGAATGGCGAGCTGTTTGCCTACGCCCGTAGACATGATCTGCTCTCTTTCAAAAACCGACTTCCTGATTTTTTCGAGCTGCTCCCCGCCCACTTGAGGCTCCAGCAGATCCACAAGTTCATTAATCAAATCGCTTTTATCTTCCGCCTTTAAACCTGCCGCTATGCTTGAGCGGTTGAGAAGAGAATATATATCCATAAATCTGTAGTGCCGTATAAAAAAGGTTAATCGAAGCGTTCTGAAGATAAGGGGAAATCAGCTAAATTTCTTGCTGCAGATTCTTATTTATCTCAGTGAAGATCTGAGGCATTTAACTCCGATTATTCACCGAGCTCATTTTTTGCACGCGTAGCGATAAAAGTTCGCCGCAAAACCAGAAGCTCAAGTTTGGACCGCCATTTATTTTATGTATGTAGATACCTGAGTTCGGTTCTTAATTTTACGGGAATAGCTATAAAGAGTCCAATAAGGGC
>CAZKIZ010000546.1:0-1601 GCA_964552935.1 uncultured Rhodohalobacter sp.
AAAAGCTGATTCTCCCGCCATGGCTTGAAACCAAACGCGAAATGATTGAGAAGCGACTGCCTGAGATTAACGTGTAGGTTCTTTTTTCGAAGCAAAACCTAACAAAGCAAAGAAGTGACTCTCCCCTAAAAAGGGGAGATACAGAGGGGTGTTCACGGGATCTTTCCACGATTGATGAACATCCCCCTAAATCCCCCTTTGCTAAAGGGGACGACACAAACCTTATTCCAAAACCACAAAACAATCAAAAAACTATAAAATGTCCCTTTTCAGAGTTGATCCGAATCATCCATTTGAAGGTCCCCATCAACCCATTCCGGCAGCGGAATACGGAGCTCCGCTCACCCGTGCGAAAGCCGCTATGATTATGGTGCACGGGCGGGGTGCCACAGCGCAAAGTATGTTCTCCCTGGCGGATGAATTTGCCCAGCCCGATTTCCATTTCCGGGCTCCGCAGGCACAGAATCACACCTGGTATCCCTACTCATTCATGCAGCCAAAGGAGAAGAATCAGCCCGGACTGTCGAGCGGACTTCAGCGCATTCACGATCTGCTGGAGGAGATCCGGTCCGCCGGTATTCCGTCAGAAAAGGTAATACTCCTCGGCTTCTCTCAGGGCGCCTGTCTTGCAACGGAGTTCGCAGCTCGTCACCCGCGTAAACTGGGTGGAGTGGTTGGTTTCAGCGGCGGACTGATTGGTCCCGAGATTGATCCAACATTATACAGCGGATCAATGGATAAGACACCCGTATTTCTGGGCTGCAGCAACATCGACCCGCACATTCCTAAAGAGCGTGTGGATGAAACGGAGGCTGTTTTTGAGGCTTTAAATGCTGATGTCACCAAAACGATCTATCCCGGAATGCCCCACACGGTGAATGAAGATGAGATTAAAACCGTACGCGGAATGATGGCTTATCTTCTGAGGTAGCAGATAAGGTTATTCGTGAATAAGTGTATTCGTTATTTTGGTTATCCATTTGAACCATTTCGAATTTGAAAAACCTTCAGTAGTATTATAGAGAGAACTGTTTTAATGTAATCGATGGGTGACCTATTGCCAATAAAATAACTTTCATAAAACCTTTCATCCATGAAAATCACACGACTCTATACCGGTTCAGATAATGAATCGCATTTTGAAGATGTTGAAGTTGAGCTGGAGGATGCAGGAGATATTGGCCATCTGTCAGAGAAACTGGACGCCACCGGAATCATTTTTCGGCGCACCGATCCCGATTACCATTACACGTGGCATAACGCTCCGCAGCGTCAATATATCATCATGCTGGATGGTGAGGTAGATGTGGAGATCGGAGACGGAACCATTCGTCGTTTTTCTACAGGAAATGTTCTGCTCGTTGAGGATACCACCGGTCGGGGTCACATCAGCCGGGCGGTTGACAATCAGCCCCGAACATCAGTATTTATTACGCTGGATTGAGGAAGGCTTTATCTTAATACCTGAGTTCGATTCTTCAATTTGTCAAATACCATAGCATATTTTAGTGCCCCTTCTCAATTATGATAGAAATTAAAACTGTGGTTACCCAAACTGAGAAATTCCCGGCTGAATGGTTCGGGCAGCTATGATCTGCATC
>CAZKIZ010000547.1:0-1566 GCA_964552935.1 uncultured Rhodohalobacter sp.
GACGGAATGGAAAATATTTCAACAATACCGCGCCCTTTTTGGACAGCCTCAAATAGGGGTGGTTCAAATCATTGGGCGACATTTTCCAAACTGTCTTGTGTAAAATAATTTCTGTTCCAACCACCCTCGAGATATGACAGGACAATCTATGCTTGAAACATCACTATTTTATTCCTACCCAAACAACCGAGATGTACTACGCCCTTATCGACTGCAACAATTTTTATGCCTCCTGTGAACGTGTTTTTGATCCTAAGCTGATTGACCGCCCCGTTGTAATTCTCTCCAACAACGACGGCTGCGTGATTGCCAGGTCTTCCGAAGCGAAAGCCCTGGATATCCCCATGGGTATACCGGAATTCAAGGTCAGACCGCTCATCAATAAATACAGTGTTGCGATGCGCTCTTCAAACTATGCGCTCTATGGCGATATGAGCCGGCGCGTGATGGAGACGCTGCAAACCTGTACGCCAAATATTGAGGTCTATAGTATTGATGAGGCGTTTGCTGAGCTATCGCCCCGGTTTATGAAATCAATGGAAGAGTATGGGCAGTATATCCGAAATCGGGTGCTGCGCTGGACCGGTATACCGGTTTCGGTTGGAATTGCCCCTACCAAAACCCTGGCGAAGATTGCGAACGAAACTGCCAAGGAGTATCCATCCCTGAACGGAGTGCTGGTTCTTGATAGCAGCAGGCGCAGGGAGAAAGTGTTGAAGCATACGACGGTGGAGGAGGTCTGGGGAGTGGGCAGAAACTACTCGGTAACGCTAAAAGAGCACGGAATTCAGTCCGCGTGGGATCTCAGCCAGCAGCCCGATGCCTGGATTCGCAGCACAATGAATGTAACCGGCCTTCGAACGGTGTGGGAACTTCGGGGCAAACCCTGCCTGACGGTGGAGCAGACCGTAGAGCCGCGAAAGGGGATTTTGAGTTCCCGGTCGTTTGGTGAACCGGTTCAAAATAAAGAGGATTTAAAAGAGGCCGTGACGCTCTTTTCGAGCCGTGCGGCGGAAAAACTGAGGGCGCAGAAATCTGTGGCGTCAACGGTTACCGTCACACTTGTGACCAATAAATATGCAAACCCGGGCGCACAGTATAAATTTGGTATTTCTGTTAATCTGCCAGCAGCAACGGCCGACACCTCTGTTTTTGCAACAGTTGCGGAAGCGGTTGTGAACCGTCTGTTTGATCCGGAAAAAACATATAAAAAAGCGTGGGTGATGCTGACCGGAATTGTACCGGAGAGCGAAGTTCAGGCCGATCTGTTCAGCTCTGACGGATACACCCAAAAAAAGCATAATTTGATGGAGTGCATGGATTTAGTAAATGCCCGCTATGGAAAAGAGACGATGATGGTTGCCGGCGCGGGCGTTGGCAACAAACAGGCCTGGCAGATGAAACAAGAACATCTTAGCCGCCGCTACACCACGAGATGGGATGAACTGATGGAGGTGTAACAGTATTTCCTCGTCAGATCCCGAAAACTTTCGTTTCCGGTCTTGCACACTTCGGAATGCGATACTCAACAGTCACCCTGATGCGCGAGGCAAGAGCCACGCGCTA
>CAZKIZ010000548.1:0-1544 GCA_964552935.1 uncultured Rhodohalobacter sp.
CATCACAATAAAGGATTAACTTAACATCCTTGGCTACATGCCGATAACAGGAATACTGGATAACTATATCCTGAAACCAAACGAATTAAAACCTGTTTTACATGCAAAAATTGTTCAGTACAGCTAACAAATACCTCCTTTTTTTACTAGTAATCGGTCTGGCGGCCTGTAGTGTTGATAATCAAAACCTTGACGATCAGGGATATTCAATCAACAACGATGAGGTCAATCTTGAATACCGTCTTACCGACAGAGATTCGGAGATTGAGGTTGTAAGTGAAGACTCCACTGCTGGCAAGGCTGTGGCGAAGCGATCATTTTCTCTTACTCTGATTGCAGATGTGGACGCCCCGGTAGTAAATGATGTGCAAACGCAGGCCACAATGGTTCATATTTTTGGTAACAGTGCGCGTGCTGCGGCAAGCTATAACGTTCAGGGGAATGATTATACCGGGGCCGTGGATGCTCTCCAGGTAACCAGCAGCGGAAGAAATGCCATTCGGGTGCGATCAGGCATTGAGTTCACAAATGCGAAAACGAATGCGGTTTTTATCAATGAAAATAATATATGGCTGGCACACTCCTCAGAGGACCCCGCTTTGACGGAAGACGCGGGATTTTCAGCCGCCCGGGTTTTCGGCTTCTCGGGCTTTAATATAAATGATAATCCAGCAAGTGCAGGACTTCCCGGCTTTGCTGCAAATAGCATTCATCAATCAGAGGGTCGTCTGTATGTAACGAGCGGCAACAATGCCGGTCTGACGATATTCAATGAAGATCTCTCCGAGCGAATTGCATACCTGGATATTCCCGGAGCACGGTGGGTAGATACAGATGATAACCGAATTGTGGTACTATCAGCCGATTCTGAATCCGGCAATGGAACTCTTACCGTTCTGAATAAAGACGATCACTCAGAAATTGCCACATATTCATTCGAAGGTGCCGATACTCCCGAAGCTAAAAGCACTGTAGAGATCCACGGAGATCTCGCGCTGGTAGCAGCCAACCGCTCCGGAACTCATCTGATTGATTTGAACACAGGTGATCTGATCGCAAATATACCGGTTCCTGATGCGGAATCACTGGGACTGAATGAAAACGTGGTTGAAACCAACGCGGCTTCAGCAGACGATGAGTTTATCTTCATCTCAAATGGAGAGGCTGGCGTGTACGTGGCTCAGGCAAGCAAAGATCTTGACGCCTACTCGAGTGGCGATGAGTTCTCTGTAGAGCTGATCGGCCACCTGCAATTTGATGATTTTGAATCGGCAAACCATGTTGCCTTCCGCAACAGCACACTTTTCGTTGCAGCAGGCTTGGGCGGAGTTAAAGCGGTACAGCTTAACAGAAGATAGTGTAGACTATATTTCGCTTATTCAGTGTAAAATCCCCCCCTAATCCCATAGGGATCCCTTTGGGGCAAGGGGAGATTTTCCCTAACCAAGGGATCCCTTGGGGAAGAGGGGGGTCCATCGGTTTTTCTACAATCTGATTGACACCTCTCCCCGGCAAACTAACTACGAAACCAAGAAAGCAATGGC
>CAZKIZ010000549.1:0-1534 GCA_964552935.1 uncultured Rhodohalobacter sp.
AATTCTGGCGTACAGAAAGGCCTTAATTTATACGGAGAGAATGTTTATCAGCGGAGTGAATGACAACTTCGACGGTGAAAAAGGAATGAAATCCGATATGCTGCAGGGTCTGCTTGAGGATCAGCTCAACGGCTTTGTTGAATTTGTGGGTAAATTATCGGACTGATTTAGTTGATCTTGAGCATATATCCAACTCCGTGCAGCGTCACAAGGTGATGAGGATCATCGGGATACTCTTCAATTTTAGCTCTTAGCTTAGAAATGTGAACGTCCACGGTCCGGGTATTGGTGCTATATTCGTAGCGCCATACTTGTTCCAGCAGTTCATCTCTTGACACCGGTTGATTCGCCCGCTCCACAAGGTATTGAATCATCTCTACTTCGCGTGTGGACAGGGTGTGGGTAACACCGCCGGGTTTGATGACTTCCGATTCTTTGAGGTCAATTTTAACATTGCCCAGTTTTAGCACTTCAAGTGGGCCCGATTTAGAGTACGAACTGGCCCGCCTGAGCCTCGCCTGTATCCTGGCCAGAAGCTCTTTAACTCCGAAAGGTTTCGTGATATAATCATCAGCACCTATATTCAGACCGGCTACTTTATCCACTTCCTGGTCTCTTGCGGTAAGCATAATGATTGGGAAAGTATATTTGGACGCCCTTATTTTTTTGCAAATTTCGTAGCCGCTCATGCCGGGCAGCATCAGGTCGAGAAGCATCAGGTCAGGTTTGAACTGCTTGGTCATCTCAATTGCTTTCTCACCATCAGAAACAACCTCAACTTTGTATCCTTCACTTTCCAGTGTGTCCTGAAGGGTAAAAATCAGGCTGGGTTCGTCTTCAACAATCAATATTTTCTTACTGGACATATTGGTCAACATTCTTCGAATTTGAACTATTCTTTTTGATCGAGTCAGGCATCACGTCGCCTTCATTAAAATCGGATTTCATAAGTGTAGGGAATTTTACGGTAAATACAGAACCTTCTCCATATTGACTTTGGACGTCGATGTTTCCGCCATTCAGTTCTACCATATTTTTTACGATAGACAGCCCTAAGCCGTGGCCTTTTGTTTTCGCAGTAAGCGTATCTTCTACCCTGTAAAATTTATCAAATATGTACTTAAGCGAGCTTTTAGGTATCCCGGTGCCTTTATCGGCTACCTTCAATGCCACGTTGTTTCCTGTTTTTGTAACTGAAACATGAATCTCTTTTCTGTCACGGCTGTACTTCATTGCGTTTTCAACGAGATTATTCAGAATAGTTTCAACATGATCGGCATCTACCATGACCAGCGGAAGATTCTTATCGTGCTGATACGTAAATGTGAAGCCCTGATCTTCTATATAGTTTTTATTAGCCTCATAAAATTCTGCAGTTAGTTCATGCAAAAAATGAGGGGCCTGCTCAGTTGAGACCTGTCCTGAATCAACTTTAGCGGCATCAAGGAGCTTCTCAATCATTTTTTTAAGTCGAACGGACTCATTGTAAATGTGATCTCCATAGTTTTTCAGCCTTGTACCGTCCGTTACCCGG
>CAZKIZ010000550.1:0-1533 GCA_964552935.1 uncultured Rhodohalobacter sp.
CCATGACCGTTTACAGCGATTTGGATATATCTGTAATAAAAGATCTGCCCGGAGGACGTAAACCGATCAAAACTGCCGTACGCACCGACAAGGAGAGGGAAAATATCTACCGGTTTGTAGAAGAGACGGTAAGTGATGGCGGTCAGGTTTACGTGGTGTTTCCGCTGATTGAGGAGTCGGAGGCGCTGGACCTGAAGGACGCCACCATGGGCTTTGAAAAGCTGAAGCGCCGGTTTCCCGATATCCCGATTGGGCTGCTGCACGGGCAGATGAAATCCGAAGAGAAAGAGTCGATCATGAGCGCTTTTGCCGAAGATCGGCTGAAAATCTTGGTCTCCACTACCGTAATTGAGGTAGGTGTAGATGTGCCCAATGCCAGCGTGATGATCATTGAGCACGCCGAGCGGTTTGGACTCTCGCAGCTTCATCAGTTAAGGGGACGTATCGGCCGCGGAACACGCCAAAGCTACTGCATCCTGATGCCCGATCACAAACTGAGCGAGTCCGGAAGGTTCCGGCTTAAGAAGATGGTTGAGACCACCGACGGTTTCGAAATTGCAGAAGCCGACCTGAAACTCCGTGGCCCCGGAGACTTCCTTGGCACCAAACAGAGCGGACTTCCTGAGTTTAAGTACGCCGATATCGTGGAAGATCGCCTGCTTCTGGAACAGGCCAAAGCCGACGCATGGAAGATTATCAAAACAGATCCGGCTTTAGAGAAACCTGAGCATACAGAGCTGAAGAGGGTATTCAAGCCTTATTTCAAAGAGAGATCGGAGTATTTTGGGATTGGGTGAGAATTGTTGAGTTTTGAGTGCTGAATGCCGAGTTAGATTTTGCTCCCTCATTCATTCGATAAATAAACTGGCAATTAACTCAGTTCATCAGACCTTCTATTGAAATGTCTTCATCAAGTTTTTCCCAATGGATCCCAATCCCACCACCTATAAACCGCCAGTCGCTAAGATCTCCGGCAGAAGCATCTCTTAGTTTAGGGAACCACTCCAGCGGCACACCAATCTCTCTGCCGTCAATAAGACGCACAAAAAGCTTGTCCTCAGAAAACCAAAGCTCATTTGCTTTAGCGGGTTTATGCTTTATTGAAGTGCTCATTCCAGGAATCTTCAATTAACGTTGTATGATTTTCTACCATCTTTCTGATCTTGTTAAGTTCAGATGAGTTATAATCCGTTGAATATGCGAGGGATACGGGATTTAACCAGAACTTACAATAACCATCTCCACTTTCAACGTGTATGTGCACCGGTTCATTACCTTCATTGCTGAAGAAAAAGAAGCGATAACCATCAATTCTCAATACTGTAGGCATAACATCAAGATTTTCTGCAATATATCAAAAATCAGGTAAGCTTTTCTTCTTAAAGTCGACACCTGAGTAATGTACAAACCGACCTGGCAGATCTCCTGCGTGGGTGGTGCAATGTACACGTAGAAAGTAGCTCCCAAAGGTTGAAGTTAGTCGAAAATTCCCATCCGCGAAACTCAGCGATTCATCAGCGGAATCTGCGATAT
>CAZKIZ010000551.1:0-1517 GCA_964552935.1 uncultured Rhodohalobacter sp.
TACGGAATATGGGTTCTTGTAAAGCAGGTGAACTGGAGTAAGCAGGGGAAGTAGTTGTGAGAACTGAGACAAGAGACATGAGATTTTTGAGATGTGAGACATGAGATATGAGATATGAGATTTTTGAGAAGGGTTAGCATCTAAGTGAAGTAATGACCACCTCGCTGCAGAGCCCATGAGGTTTTAATTTCGCTCTCATAACTTTTTGATCGCTCTGAAATTTATTCTGGAGTATCCATTCCTTCCCAGCGAATTGAAAAATTGAACCACTTATGGTTCAGGATTTTGTCTCACATCTCACGTCTCAAATCTCATCATCTCAAGTCTCATCCCTAAAACTGAAACTGAAAGCTGCCGGCCAGTCCAAAACTCTCTTCTCCGTCATCAAACTGTCCCAGTGCGTTTAACTGAAGGCTGATGACTGATGTAGCCTGATGATTCCATCCAAAAATGAACAGGTTTGATTTAAAATCGGTTTCTTTGAACCCGATATGATCCCACCTGGCAAGCAGCTGATCTTTTTCGGTTACATTGTTGCCAATCGTGATATACGCGCCTGTAATTGTCTCATCATCCGGTGTTTGATTGCTATCAAAGGTTGTCATCAGCAGTTCTGCCGCTCCAAACCAGCTGTCGCTTTGGTAATCTGCATACAGTCCATAAATAAGTCGATCACCAGTAGAAAACAAGTTCCCGGTGACGCTTTCATTTTGTGTCGTATTCAGTGCACCGTTTGCTCCAAGGTAGAGTGACCGGTTATTGTCCATTTCTACATCATAACCGACCTTTGCGAGATACATAAACCGATCATCATTGTTCAGACTATATCCTGTACCGTTGAAGAGCGCAACGTTATAGTCGAAATTGTCGAAATTACCGGATGCGGAGATCCCGATTTCGCGGGTGTTCAGCATAAAGCCAACCAGTCTTGCACGATTGATAAAATCTGTATTGCCCGGATTTGGCTGCAGATCGAGCCCGATGTCCGGTTTCTGAAGGCCGGTTTTGATATAGAACTGCTCAGAAGACCTGTACCCTACTGCCGCATCTACAACGCTCGATGTTCGGCGAAAATCCATCTGTAAAACATAATCAAACCCGCCGTCAACGGACCCGCCAAACCGCAGCCGGGTTGCGCCAAGCCCAAATCGCCTGCCATTATTAAACCCGTCGTCGGTCAGTGAAAAATTAGCCGTTGACTGAAGAAGAATTCCCACATTGAACGGTTCACTTTTTAACAGGTTTCTCATTTCATCGGCGAGCGGTTCTCTGTCCTGAGCGGCGGAATCCACTGCTGTGATTCCTGAAAAGATGAGTAATAGTGCAAAGATTGAAAATATAGAAGAGTAGTATTTAAGCATGATCATTATTTTATTTTTAACAGAAGGATGATGTTTTTTCTTCCGTACATTTGAAAAATTGATAGCCTAAATGTTAACAGGCAGCCCTGAAACAGAGTTCGCAAATATTGAAATATGCCCTTATTTATAACTTGCCAATATACCAACTATCAATTG
>CAZKIZ010000552.1:0-1505 GCA_964552935.1 uncultured Rhodohalobacter sp.
TTTTTGAAACGTCGTGATTTTCCTGCACAATTTATCCAGTTCCTCTGCGATCACTTCTTTGTCTGAATCAGAAACCAATCCTCTTCGATTCATTAAAATTGCAATGTTTGCATTTTCAAAGGCGGAGTTTCTCGCATACTCCAAATATTGAATAAATACCTTGTTTGATCTCGATCCTGAACCTTCTGCAATATTGTTTGACATGCTCATGCCAGCTCCCCTCAACTGATCCGCAAATCGATAGAGCTTTCTTCGTTCAAGATCATCCGCTATATCAAAAAGACGGTAAGCAATTTCAATTGCAAGCTCCCAAACTTCTAAATCCTCAAATCTGAACTTTACCATATATATTATCCATATAAGTTATTGTTGATTGTGTACCCATATGAACCAAAAACTCATAAAACCTTACACTTTCTTATCAACTTTCGCCATACACCATGCCCCATGCACTCAACCCTCTGCGCCAAGCTCCCTGTTCAGCCAGGCCCTTGCCACTTTCCAGTCGCGGCTGACCGTGGGCTCCGATATTCCCAGTGTATTGGCGGTCTCTTCAATGGTTAAGCCACCAAAAAACCGGCACTCCACCACTTTTGCCTGACGTTCATCCAGCTCCGCCAGCTTTTTAAGAGCGTGATCAACAGAGATGATCTCATCCAGGTTCATCTCCCGTTTTATATGATCAACACTCAGAGTAATTTTGTGATTATCTCCGCCCCGCTTTTGAGCTTTCTGTTTTACGGCATAGTCCACCAGTATATTTCGCATCACCTGCGAGGCGATTGCAAAAAAATGGTTCCGGTTCTGCCAGTCGATCCGGTTGAAATTCACCAGCTTGAGATAGGCTTCATGAACCAGTGCAGTAGCGCTGTAGGTGTGATCGGGCCGTTCCCCCATCAGACGGCCATAGGCCATTTTATGCATCTCGTTATACACAAGCGGAATCAGCTCATCCAGCGCGTGTTCATCACCGGAGGCGTGTGCCTGCAGCAAGGTTGTGATTTCAGAATGATCCATTGATAACCTCCCGTTTGTATCGGCATCAACCCCTCATCTTTTCTCTTTAAAATAAAACGGTACAGCTCCTGTGATAGGAGAACCTCAAATTTTCGGCTTTATAAAAGTGACCGGATTGTTCAAAACGTAAACTACTGTATCCCATTGCTTTAATTAAGCAAAATTACGCCGCTAATACAATAAAATGAATCCGGTATCACTTCACAAGGTGCTGAAGAAAGGTTTTGGCAAATCGCCGTACTGCATTTTGGTGAGGTGATCTGCCTTTTGATAGAGTGATTTCATTTTTTCGGCTTTATAAAATAAAAGCACTAATTAAGTCAAAATAAACCATTTACGGAGTAGAAAAATGTTAAGAAACCATCAGCTGACAACATGGATTATTGCCGCCACTCTATCAATCGTCCTGGCTTTTTGTCCCGATGCTTTAGCGCTAATTGTTGAGATAGTATTTTTACAAGTGTCATACCTACGGTATTTGAGTCTTT